>NZ_DAISHJ010000138.1:0-12862 GCF_036822615.1 Aggregatilinea sp.
GCGTCGATGCGCCTGTCCCCTACCCCCTCGCTGAAGGTGTACGTTTGCATGAGCGATTTATGCCTCTACGCGTTCGGCTAGCGTTTGCTGAGCCGCCTCAGCGCCTTCCCAGGCCTTGAACGGCTGGAAGTCCACGCCGAACTGCATCAGCGTCTTCCCGATCACGTGATCGACCATATCGTCGATCGTCGCCGGATGGTTATAGAAGGTCAGCATCGGCGGCATGATCAGGCACCCACTCTGGTCCGCGAGCTGTAGATTGCGCAGGTGGATCGCGTTGAAAGGCATTTCTCGTGGGAGCAGTACGACCTTACGCCGTTCCTTCAAACAGACGTCTACCGCACGGACGAGCAAGTTATAGGAGAAGCCCGCCGCCACCGCCGACAGCGTCTTCATGCTGCACGGCGCGACGATCATGCCGTCCGTCTTGAACGACCCGCTGGCAATCGTCGCCCCCATATCGCGGATATCGTGGAGAACATCAGCCAGACCCTTAACCGCCTCGACGCTGTAGCCTGTTTCAAGCCGGATCGTCTGTTCCGCGCTCTCGCTGATGACCAGATGCGTTTCACAACCCTCGACACGCTGAAGCGCCTCCAACATCCGAATACCGAGAATAGCACCACTTGCCCCGGACATTCCAACAATGAGTCGCACGGTATTCCTCTCATCACACGCCATAATGAACCGGTTAGGGATGCCGGAACATCCCTAACCATGTCAGTCAACCAGATTCCCTACAAAGTCACACCTGCTCAGGCAGTATCTTCCGTCCAGCCTACAGCAAGCCGGTGATCTGCCACCACATCACCTCGACGAGCACGGTGACCACGAAAACAACCGCTGTGAGAGGAATACCGAGCTTCATCACCTCTTTATCGGTATACATGCCGCCATCATCGCCCAACCCCACCAGGATATTCATGTGATGGAAAGGCAAGATCCAGTGCATGGCAATCGCGGTGTAAACCATCAGCGCCGGAACGAGCGGATTGATGCCAGCGGCCACCGCATATCCAACCAGGGCCGGTGTGGCGATCCCCATGACGGCCATCACGCTGCCCAGGACCATGTGAAGCAGAATGGTAATGGTCGTAACCAACAGCGCGAACAGGAACAGGTTGCTTGGCACTTGCGACGGCAGCACGACGGAGGCCACCCAGTCATTCATGCCGGTAAGCGCGCCAACCTTACCGATGGACAGCGCGGCGGTCAGGAAGAACAGCGTTGCGATCGGCACTTGCGACCACTGCGGCGGCTTAAGAATGTCGCCAATCGTGGGCATGCTCATCGCAAGCGCAATGCCAAGTGTCACCCAACCGATGTGGACGCCATGAATGGAGTCGGTCACCCACAGCACGATCGCCAGACCGATCCAGAAGATCACTTTCTTTTCGATCAGCGTAAACGAACCCAGTTCGTCGAGCTTCTTGGCGACTTCCGTCTTGTTGATCGTAAATGTGCCGCTGGGCTTGAACAGAAGCAGTTGGAGGGCGCAGGTCAACACGCTGGCGACAAGTCCGGGGACGCTCATATATTTCAGCCACCCCAGCCAGCTCAGTTCCTGACCAGAAAAACCAACTGCGACAATGTTGATGGTGCTGTCGCCGGTGAGCAGGATCATCGAGATCGGAGCAGAACCAGCGAAAACGGCCAGCCCAATATTGATCGCATCACGCTTTGGCATGTCCGCGCTTTTGATAATAACCCCCATGACACCCATGATCAGGAATGAACGGGGCCAGGGATGCGGAATCAGGAAGCTCAACAGGAAGCCGAGAACGTAGCAGGAGATGATCACGCTGCGATAGGAACTCACAACGCGCAGCAGAAACTGATAGGCAATGCGCTTCCCCAACCCTGATACCTCGACCGCAGCCGCGATGAGGTATCCACCAACGATCAGGTACATCAACGGGGATAGCCACATCGCGAAGACATTTTCCGGCGGTGCGACGTCGAACAACACGTAGGAAACGAGCATCACCAGCGACACATAACCCGGATGCGCCACCTTGGTCGCCCACCAAATAACGGTCATCAGGCTGAGCGCCAGCCCGCGCTGGCCTTCCGGCGACAGGTCATTCAGCGGCAGGTGCCAGACGATAAAGGCTACCAGCAAACCGGCCAGCGCACCGATCTGCCGGGTGTATTTCATAAGATTAAACGGCTCTTGACGAGACTGAGCAATAGCATTTGTTGCCATGAGTTTCTCCGGATTTACTGGCACACGCCAGAATGTTTATTAGCTGACTTTCGGGAGATAGTCTTGTGCGTCTATAACTTTCGGAAGGGCTCGGATTAACGCGTGCATGTGCTGGCACGGCAGTTGCCAGCACATGCACGCCACGCTATGTATGGCTGTTATTTATTCGAAATCCGGCAGAAACGTCTTGGGATCAACCTCCATGAACTGCGCACGAACGAACTTGCTTTTGAGATGGTACGGTACGGTGCAGTCGAAGATCGTTTTGCAGCTAATGCCCTTTTCCCGAATGGACGGCGAGAATTCCGGCGACTCAGACGGGTCCAGGGGGTGGCAGCGCACACCGGGGATGAAGATCGTGTCAATGTCGCCCTGGAAGCGCGTATTCAGCGCCCACAGCACATCGTTCATGTCGAAGGGATCGACATCTTCGTCAACCAGGAAAACGTGCTTGAGTTCAGAGAACGCGGAGAATGCCAACAGCGCGGCCTGGCGCTGGCGCCCTTCATCCGCCGGACCCAGCTTCTTGAACTGGATGACGACCATGTATTTACCGCCACCTGCCGCGGCAGAGTAGACATTTTGCAGGCGACCGGGCATGGCCTTTTCGATCATGTCGATGATGCTGGCTTCGGTCGGGATGCCAGCCATGTTGACGTGTTCCTCGCTCGGCCCGATGCACGTTTGCATGATGGGGTTCTTGCGGTGGGTCACAGCCTTGACGCGGATCACCGGGAGCGACGGGTTGGCCGGGCCCGTATAGCCTGGGAACTCCGGCATCGCGAAGCCCGTGTTCGAGTTCTGGTCTTCTCTCACCCGCACACCGGGGACGATCTCACCCTCGATCACGTATTCCGCATTGGCGATCGCGCATTCATCGACCGTCAGGCATTTCACCAGCTCAACCGGCTTGTTGCGGAGCGCGCCCGCGATTGAGAGTTCATTGAATCCGAGCGGTGTCGTCGGCGGTTCGAAGCATGCCGCGATCTCGATGGCCGGATCGACGCCGATACTGATCGAAATCGGCAGCGGCACACCCAGTTCCTCCGCGCGTTCTGCCATCGCGCCAATGTGACGCGACCCGGGGACGAAGTAGATCGACAGCTCGTCTTTGCCCTGAACGCAGATGCGGTGGATGGTGATGTCAGATACTTTCGAATCGGGGTGTGTGGCGTAGCACATGCCGAGCGTGATGTACGGACCGGCGTCGACCGGCGTGTTCGTCGGAACCGGGATAAGTTTGCGCAGATCGAAACCCTCGTCCGTGGCGAGATGGACAACTTCCTGGCAAGCAGCACCCTCTTGCCCAATTTCAACCGGCTGGATCGGGCAGTTTACGCTGTCACGAAGGGCGAAACCCAGGCGATTGGGCGCGACGCCCAGCAGTTTGGCAACACGAGTGCGGCTTGAGAGGATGCCGATGGCAACCTTTGCCCCCGGGTATCCCTTAACGTTGTTGAAGATCATGGCCGGGCCAAGCCGCGTGGGGCGCATCACCGTGCCCGCTGCACCGACATACCGGTATACACCGGATAACTCGGCCTCAGGCTCTACGGCAACGTCCGTTTCGACAAGCTCCCCTGGCTCCGTCCGCAAATACTCTAAGGCGCTGCGCAAATCAATCACTTCGGGCTTTGTCATTGAATATCCCTCTATTCGGTGTATTAGTAGCACGAACCCCTGGGATGAAGGCCAGCAGTTCACATTGGACTGTTTTCATCGTATCGCCGACTCCTGTTGTGACCTATTCCAGATGCGCTACAATTTATTCCGAAAAGGAATATAACGTTAAGGAAGATGAAAAATGGAAGTAAATTATCTGCACGAATTCTTAGCGATTGAGCGATTAGGCAGCTTTACACTGGCCGCAGAAGAACTCTTTATTTCCCAGTCATCCCTATCGAAGCACATAAAAGTGTTAGAGAAAGAGCTTGGGGTTGAGCTTTTTGATCGGACCACTCGCAATGTAGTTCTAAGCGACGCAGCGGAGTTGATCCTCCCCTACGCTAAGGAGCTGTGCAGCATAAACAACGCGCTTCTTGGCGCAGTCGCTGAACACAACAGACGCGAAAGAAGCGTCATTAATGTGGTTTCGATCCCGGTGATGGCTCAATACGAAATCACGAGGGCCATTGCGCGGTTCCAAAAAGAGAATCCCAACATCGTACTTACCGTCATCGAACGTGAGCCGAATGAAATCGGCCAACTGCTTGAGTCTGGCGAATGTGACCTCGCCTTTATCCGTAGATCGGCTGAAAGCGCATCCAATCTCGATTTCGTGGCGTTTTGCGAGGATTATCTGGTTGCGGTGCTTCCCGAAACACACTATTTGTCCGAAGAAAAAGAGATCGAACTCTCGCAGTTAAGCAACGAAGGGCATATGTTTCTGGATAAAGCGACCATGTTATATGGGTTTTGCTACAACCTGTGCCTCGATGCGGGCTATACGCCCAATGTGGTTTACACAGGCTGCCGTCCAGAAAACATCATCGCTCTCGTGTCACAAGGCATGGGCGTCGCGCTGCTGATGAAACGCCATACAGATTATTCAAAACGACACAACGTAACATGTGTCGATATCAAACCCACTGTAAAAAGTGCGGTCGGTTTAGCGAAGGTAAAAAACCGCAAAGTGACAGCCGCAGTACAGCGGTTTTGGAATTACATTGCCGACACCGAAGTCTCCGGCACCCTCGAAGGTCAAAGCCTGACTCACCGGGTTTTCGCGCAGGAAAATGCAGGGTAAGAGGAAAGAACCTGTTTCAGCCCCGCAAAATGTGAACCGGGCTGTCTAGAGCGTCACGGGATGTCGCCCGCCCCCGGACGCGATCCATCTTCGCGCTGGCACCACCTGACGACGCATTACAGAGTCCAGTTGCGGGTGCGCGACATTCTCACTCGTTTCTCCGAACGCCATATGTGATTTGGCAAAATTGGTACGCGTCGCGTCCATTTCGCCGGTTGCACCGTGTATCCCGATCATGCAATGTTGGGCACGCGTAATACGCCATTTGGCGGGGATGCGGAGCCGCGCGAATATCGTTACTATAGCCGTACACTCACCTTCGAGGCAGGCGTATGGACGCAACCCCATCCATTCGGGTCATCCTGGCTGACGATCATCAGGTCGTCCGGCACGGAATCAAGCAGTTTCTCTCGGCGGCAGGCATCGCCGTGATCGCTGAGGCAGAAAACGGCGAGCAGGCGATTCATCTCATCGAGCAGCACCGGCCCGATGTAGCAGTGCTCGACATCCAAATGCCGGTCTACAGTGGCATAGAGGTGGCGCGGCGTGTGCGTGCCAAGGGGCTGCCCATCGGACTCTTGATCCTCACCGCCTACGATGACGATCCATTCATCATGGCGGCGCTGGAAGCCGGGGTAAACGGCTTCGTGCTCAAAACCGCCGACATGGAAGAGATTATCGACGCCGTGCGCGCGGTACACGAGGGCAAGTCGGCGCTCGATCCTGAAATTTTGCCGAAGCTGATGCGCGCCGTAGCGGCCTCGCACGAGGTCAAAAAAACGGTCGAGCCGCTCACCGAGCGCGAGATGGAAGTGCTGCAAGCTACCGCACGCGGCCTGACCAACAAGGCCATCGGGCTGATGCTGGGCATCAGCGACCGAACGGTTCAGGGACACCTACGCCGCATCTTCGAAAAGCTCAACGCCGCCAGCCGGACCGAAGCCGTCGTGACGGCGTCGCAGCTCGGCCTGCTCAATCTCCCCACTTCCCATGAAACTCCGCCCGACTAGCCTCCCACTGCAGATCCTCGTCTTCGTGGTACTGCCGCTGCTGGCGCTGCTGATGCTGGTGGCGGTCGGCGGCGTCGCGCTGCACCAGACCGCCATGCGCGACATGTTGGTCGATCACAACGATCAGGTCGTCGCGGGAACCGCAGTCAGCCTATCCGATCAGATCGCGCAGCGCGAGGCGATCCTGTCTCAGATCGCCCTGCCCGACCACGCGGACGCCATGCAAGAAATGCTGGCAGGGGCGGCGTGGCTGCCCACGCTGTTCGACAGCGGTGTGGCGGTCTACGCGGCGGATGGGCAGCGGTTGGCTGCGTCCGGATCGGGCGACTGGGATGGGCTCGACGCGCAGATCTCTGATCCGGCGGCTCCTCCGCTTCTATCGCTGATCAGCCCTGGCGACAATGCCACGCGTATCGCCATCACGGTTGTGCAAGGGGAGCGCCGTCTGGTCGGGATCGTCTCACTGGCGGCACTGCCGATCCGCGAAGTGCTGATGAGCCTGCACGAGTCCGCCAGCACGGATGTCTATCTGCTGGACGCGAGGGGCATGGTGCTCTATCACAGCAACCCGGCGCTGGTCGGGGAAGAATTTGACGCCGCGCCCGCCAGCACAGAGCCGGTCGAGCACACCAACCACGAAGGGCGCGATGTCGTGGCGACTGTCGCGGCAGTACCCGGGATCGGATGGACGCTGGTACAGGAGGAGCGCTGGACCGAAACGCTCAGCCCGGTGATGCGCTATTCGCAGGCCGCGCCGCTGGCGCTGGTCCCGGGCCTGCTGATCGCAATGGGTGCGATGTGGTTCGGCATCCGCCGCATCGTCATCCCGCTGCGGCGACTGGAAGGGGAAGCGACCGCCCTTGCCGGAGGCGACTTCGCCGCGATCGAGCAGCAGGTGGGTGGCATCAGCGAAATCCAGCATCTGCAAGCGACGCTTCAACACATGGCAAAGCGCGTCCAGGCGGCACAGGTGAGTATGCACGACTACATCGGCGCGATCACGTCCGCGCAGGAGGACGAGCGGCGGCGACTGGCCCGTGAACTACACGACCAGACCGCGCAGGCGCTGGTGGCGCTGGGCCACCGCCAGCAGATGCTCAAACCGCACCTGACGGACGATCCTACTGCTGCCGAGCTGCATGCCGAGATCCGGCGCATGATCCAGGATACCATCGAGGATCTGCGGCGCATTGTGCGCGCGCTGCGTCCCGTCTATCTGGAGGAACTCGGCCTCGTCCCGGCGCTGCAAATGCTTACGCGCGATCTGGGACCGCACGACAGCATGACGGTGCACTTCGACAAAACCGGGACACCCCGGCGGCTTGCGCCCGAACACGAGATCGCGCTCTACCGTATCGCACAGGAGGCGCTCAACAACGCCTGGCAGCACAGCGACGCCACGCAGATATGGCTGCGCGTGCACTTCGAGGCGGCGCAGGTGACGCTCTCCGTGCGCGACAATGGGCGGGGTTTTTCGGTCGTACACCAAATGCCGGACCCTGCGAGCAGCATCAAGCACTTCGGGCTGATGGGCATGCGTGAACGTGCGGCCCTGATCGGCGCGCAGATCAAGATCGAATCGGAGCCAGGGGTGGGCACTACAATCACCATCCTGGCTCCGACCCTCACCAACCTGGAGAGTCAAGCTCTCCGCTAAAGGGCTTATACCTCAGATAACTATGGGCAGGTATGTTCGCCCTCGCCATGCTCCAGGAAATTGGCGAAGCCCTGGTGCATGCCGGGATTATGCTCGGTGCCGAGATGTCCCGTCTGCGCATGTTCGGCAACATGCTGCCCAAAGTACTTGCCGCAGTCCGCACCCGGCACAGGGCCGTTCCCCTGGGCGAGCACCGGGGCCGCCATGGCAAGCAGCAGCGTAGTCAGGACCAGGATAAGCAGCAGCCGTTTCATAATTCTTCCTCCTGTTGGTAGCAATGAGATCATGGTTGGGAGAGAAAGGTCGCTTAACGAGTAGGAGCAAGCTCAGCCAGGATGGTTTCCATCAGTTCGATCTCGGCGGTCTGGTCGTCGATAATTTGCTGCGCCAGCGCGCGTAGATCCTCGTGTTCCGCATAGCGCAGCACACGCGTCGCCATGTGGACCGCGTCGTCGTGGTGATCGATCATCGCTTCCAACCAGGCCGCGTCATAGTCTGCGCCCTCGATCCGGTCGAAGCCGGACATCATCCCCATCATCAGCGGCATGTCGGTCATCGGATTGGCGGTATGATCGCCGTGCCCCATATCCATCATGCCGCTGGCCGCGCCCAGGCCCATCCAGTCCATCAACTGCGCCATCGGGACCGGCGTGTAGTCGATGCCGTACCAGTCCAACAACCAGCCGCGCATCAGTTCGATCTCCGGCGTCTGCGCGTCGATCACACCCTGGCACAACGTCTGCACGGCTTCGGTCGTTGTCTTTTCCAGGCAGTGCCCGGCCATATCCAGGGCCATCTGGTGATGATCAATCATGCCTTCCATGAAGCGCACCTCGGCGCGTCCCGCGCGCCCGGTCACGCCATCCTGTGCATAGGCCACCTGCGCCACGAGCGGTACCACCACTACGACGAACATCAGCAGCAGTCGTCTCAGCATGAACGTCACATCTCCTAGTCCACGTCTGCACAAAAACGATGCGGTCATCATATGAGGAGAAGGCATAGCCTGTAAATACGCCGAATGGCGTGTTGGCAACTCGCTGCGAGCCGTATAGCACGTCAAAGAAGTGACAGATCGCGCAGGCGCATATACGCCAAATGGCGCATTTGCCCGCTCCTCCGATCCTTTATAGTGAGACCAAGATTGTTCTGAAGTTCACGGAGGAACCTGCATGCGCCCCCTTACGCGACTGATGTCCGTCGTCTTGCTGTTAGTGACCGGGCTGATCCTGGCGGGATGCGGCGGCAGCGCCGACGAAGCACCCGCCGTCGCCGCGCTGCCCGACTGGGTGATGAGCGCTCCCACCCGCGTGCGCGAGGCGTACGAGTACGCCGTCACCAATCCTGAGGAGCTGGCAAAGTATCCGTGTTACTGCGGCTGTGGAGCAATGGGCCACACCAGCAATCTGAGCTGTTACGTCCAGGACATCGCGCCGGACGGCACGATCACCTACGACAGCCACGCCACCGGCTGCGGCATCTGCGTGGATATTGCGCAGGACGTGATACGGCTCAAGGCGCAGGGCCAATCCTCGCCGGAAGTGCGCGCTTACATCGACGCGCAGTACAGCCCCTTTGGTCCCGGCACGGACACGGCGCTGCCGCTGGACTAGCCGATGCTGAGCCGCCTTTCCGCCCACCCTCGCCTGGCGCTGATTCCGTTTGGCGTGCTGGTTCTGGTCGCGCTGCTCGCGCCGCTGCCGGGATCTGCCGCCCATGAGACGCGCACGCTGCACATCGACGCGGCACAATTCGCCTTCACACCAGGCCGGGTGCAGGTCAACCAGGGCGACAGAATCACGATCACGCTCACCGCGTCGGACGTGGTGCACGGGTTCTACCTGGACGGGTACGGGCTGGAGCGGCGCATCGTGCCGGGCGTGGCGCAGGAAGTGACATTCACCGCCGACCGGCCCGGCAAGTTCCGTTACCGCTGCGCAGTCAGCTGCGGTCCGCTGCATCCATTCATGGTGGGCGAACTGGTCGTCGCAGGCAACGCACCCTATTGGTGCGCGATCGGTGTCGTGCTCAGTGCGGCGGCGGGCATGCTCGTTTACATGTGGTTTTCCGGTCAAAACAAAAACATTCAGGAGATCAATCGTGGCACAAGCTAAAAAGAGTCAGCGCCGCAAAAAAGGCGGCATCAGCAGCGCGATCAAATGGGCCCTGGCGGGCGCCGCCGCCTTCGCCCTCGTCGTCTTCGCGCTGGTGATTGCTTCGCCTGACCCCGGTCCGCAGGCGGGCCAAACCGTATTTGATCCCGACTTCGAGCCGGAAGTGACCGGCGCGCCGCGCGTCAACGTCGTCGAGGACGAGCTGATCGATTACGGTGACGTGCAGCTAAACACCACGATCCAGACCAGCTACACCGTGCGCAACCTGGGCGACGAGCCGCTGATGTTCGTCAACACGCCCTACGTCGAGGTGATCGAAGGCTGCTGCCCGCCCCAGGCGCAGGTCAGCGCGCCGGTCATCGAGCCAGGTCACGAGGGCACGGTGTCGTTCTCGTTCATGATGCACGAAGGCATGGGCGGCCCGCACGAGTTCCGCGTGCACCTGCAAACCAACGACCCCGCCGAGCCGGACAAGCAGCTCACGATCCTGTCGAACTGGGTATCCTGACGTGCTGAACGAAGAACGCATCGACCTGTTGGCGCGCGCGCCGCTGCTCAAGCGGCTGCTGAAGGCGCGCGCCTTCCAACCGGCTATGATGCTGACCACGCTACTGGTGTTCACGCTGGCGATCCTGGCCGGGATCGCGGGCACGCCTGCCGGAAGCCGCAACTTCGGCATCGTGTTCGTGTGGATCGTGTGGTGGGCACTGCTGATCGTCGTGCTGGTGCCGTTCTTCGGGCGGCTGTGGTGCACAATTTGCCCCATCCCCGCGCCGGGCGAGTGGCTCCAGCGCCGCGCGATCGTGCAGCGCGGCCCGGCCCGTCTCTGGACGCGCGGCCTACACTGGCCCCGCCGCCTGAAAAACATGTGGCTGCAAAACTTCGGCTTTCTGGGCGTGGCCGTGTTCAGTACGATCATCCTCACCCGCCCCAGCGTCAGCGCGTGGCTGCTGCTGAGCTTTCTGCTGGCGGGCGTGCTGTTGAGCGCGCTGTACAAAAACCGCGTGTTCTGCCGCTATGTCTGCCCGGTAGGCGGCTTCATCGGCCTATACTCGCTGGTATCCCCGGTCGAGCTGCGCGTGGCCGACCCCAACGTGTGCGCCGATCACAAGACGAAGGACTGCATCACAGGGAACGAGTTCGGCTATGGCTGTCCGTGGATGGTCTTCCCCGGCAGCCTGACCCGCAACACCTACTGCGGCATGTGCTTCGAGTGCCTGAAGACCTGCCCCAAGAACAACATCGTGCTCAACCTGCGCCCGTTTGGCAGCGACCTCACAGTCGCCAAAGAGCGGCGGCTGGACGAAGCGTATAAGGCGTTCATCATGCTCGGCTGCGCCCTGCTCTACTCGGCGGTGCTGCTCGGTCCGTGGGGCTGGCTGAAGGACTGGGCCAACATGGACACCCTGCCGCATTGGGCGCTGTATGCGGTGGGTTTTCTGACAGCCAATCTCGTGCTGCTGCCGGGACTATTCGGGCTGGCGGTGTGGATCGCGCGGCGGATTTCCGGCCAGAACCAGCCCCTGCGCGGCCTGTTTGTAGATTACGCTTACACGTTGATCCCGTTGGGCTTGGCGGCCTGGATCGCGTTCAGCACCGGGTTCGTGCTGATCAACGGCAGCTACGCGCTGACCGTGGTCTCCGATCCGATGGGCTGGGGATGGAATCTGTTCGGCACGGCGGGCACACACTGGACGCCGCTGGGGGCAACCATCATCCCGTTCCTGCAAGTCGGCGTTTTGACCACCGGGCTGATGGCCGCGCTCAACACCGCCTATAAGATCGCGCGGCAGCACAGCGCCCAGCACCGGGCCGCGTTTCTGGCGGCGCTGCCTGTCAGCGGTTTCGCGCTGATCGTTACGCTCGGCTTTTTACGGTTATATCTGGGATGAATATGGCGCGTCGGGAACTATTTGCACTGATCGTCTTGGGGCTGATCGTGATCGGCGTGCCAGTTGCCGTCATCGGCTACCAGTACGGCGTGCGTCCATCCGCATCGTCCACGCGACTCGTGGACATCGACCTGCGCGCGCCGCAAAATGGCGGTTTTGCGCCGGAAGCGATCACAGTCCCGGCGGGTGAAACGGTAACCCTGCGTTTCGCCGCGATGGACGTCACGCACGGGGTCGCCATTGGGCCGGGCCTGGGCGTCGATCTGGGCCCGATCGATCCCGGCGAAGTTAAGGCCGTTACGCTGACCTTCGACCACCCCGGTACGTACACGTTCTACTGCACGACGTGGTGCAGCGACGATCACTGGCGTATGCGCGGCACGATCCAGGTGATCGATCCGGCCAATCCTGCGTTTGTGCCCACCAGCGCGCCCGATCCGGTTATCGCGGCGCTAATCGCGGAAGGTGTGGACATCGACGCGGCGCACGGCAGCACAGACGGGCACGACGCCGAACATTCCCTCACTTTTACGCGTCCGCTCTCGGCGGAACACGGCGCGGCACTGCTGCCCGGCATGAGCGTCCCCGCAGAGCTAAATGTTCCGGCGGGGCGACGCACGCATACCCCGGCGCAGGCGCTCGATCTGTTGGCGGAGGCGAATTCCGGCGCGGCGCAGGCCGACTTACTGGACGTGATCGCGCACCTGTGGACAGCGGACACGTCCCCCGAAACGGTGGCAGCCGCGCAGGATCTCTATAACCAGAACTGCGCCGCATGCCACGGCCAATACGGAGGCGGTGACGGTCCCGCCGCTGGCACGACCGCCGAGCAGCCCGTCGCGTTTGCCGATCCCGCATACCTGTTCGAGATGCGCAGCGACGTGCTCTACGCCAAGATCCGGCGCGGCGGCATGGGCACCGGCATGCCCAACTTCGGCACTCTGTTCACGCCGGAAGAAACCTGGGCGTTGGTCGACTACCTGTGGACGCTGCCAACCTCCACACCATAGCACACCGACGAGAAAAACACCCTTCCAGATGAAGAAGTTCTCGCTCCAGGGGACGGCAAACCGTCTCAATCACCAGTTTGCCCCGTACCAACGCCATACGACAGCACGTAACAGGCCCAGAATGACTGGGTCTGTTACGTTCATGCTGTTCCTTTATACGCGCTTGAGCTTAAGAGCGTGTTTGTTAAATAGCGCAAAGGAACGATAGAGTTGAGGTATGGCCAAGA
>NZ_DAISHJ010000139.1:0-12536 GCF_036822615.1 Aggregatilinea sp.
GCATGGATTAACCCGCGACCGTGGCGCTGGACGTGTGCGCGGGGGAGCGCTTCGGGCTGGCCGTTTACCCGATTGCGCGCTACTTCCGCGTGCAGGCCGATCCGGCCCATCTGCCGCTGGCGCGGGCCGCGTTCGATCTGCTGGTGTATCAGGACGGCCTGAACCCGGACGATCCCGCTGGCCTGGATCGCGCGGTGCTGGCGCTGCGTCCCGGCGGCGCGCTGGCGGTGATGAACCCGCTCGGCGCGGACGATCCCGCGGCACTGCGCGACGTGTTGGACCGCGCAGGGCTGGATCCGGTCGATCCGCCGCAGCGCATGGGCGGCGGGTTACGCGCGCGCCTGTCCGATCTGGGCGATCGCCTCGCCGGGCGTGAGGCCGGGCCGCCGCCGGTGGTGTTCGCGGTGAAGGGCCGTTGAGCGCGGGGTAAGATGCCACGGGAGAACGGGACGGTTCTGTTCTCGCAGAAACCTCACCCCCGGCCCCTCTCCAATCAAGTTGAAGAGGGAAGCAACCCGCGTTCGGGAAAGGTGGAATTGCCAACATTTGTGTTGGATGAAACCGATTGATGTAAGTATCCCCCGGCGAAAGATGTCCCGTTAGGTTGGTGGTCCCAATCGCTCAAACGGCGTGAGTTGTGATACGCTAATCCCTGATCCCTATTCCCCAGTCCCTCGAAGGAGCGCACACCATGGACCTCACCTACCGCGCCAACGCGCCCGTCACCGCCCAGCAGGTTGCGGATCTGTTCCGCAGCGCGGGGCTGCGCCGCCCCGTGGACGACCTCGATCGCATCCAGCGCATGATCCAGGGCGCGGACCTGATCGTCAGCGCGTGGGACGGCGGGCGGCTGGTGGGCATCGCGCGCTCGATCACGGACTTCGCCTACTGCTGCTACCTGTCGGATCTGGCCGTCTCGGCGGACTACCAGCGGCAGGGGATCGGGCAGGCGTTGATCGACCGCACGCGCGCCGAATTGGGCGACGAAGTGATGCTCCTGCTGCTCTCCGTGCCGGACGCGATGACGTATTACCCGCGCGTCGGCTTCGAGCCGGTGGCGAACGGCTGGATCATTCATCGCGCCCGCTAAAGTGAATGTTGCCGCTCTCGCACGCATGGGCTATTCTCCTCGTGGTGCGGTGCAACTGATACCTTTGCAATCTCCTGCCGTACAATACGTTGTACTGAGCGCGCGGCTGGCGAGGGAGCCGCTCGTGTATTACCCTCTGGTTGCCCTCTGCGACTGCAGCACCCACAGGCTGATCCTGAAAGCCGAGGAGAGACTTACCATGATTGAAGGCAAGCTGGTCGATCTGGTCCCGTTCGAGGACGATTTCGCCACCTATTTCGAGACGTGGATGAACGAGGAGCCGTGGTTCATGGCTCAGTTCTGGGAGCGCCGCGAGCCACATCCTGAGGACGTGGTGAAGAAGTACATCGAAAAGATGGAGAAGAACGAGCGCGGCGCGTTGATCGGCTTCCAGGCCAAAAACGACGATCCGATCGGCGGCCTGATCTACGATCACGAATGGTCCCGCGTGCGCAAGCTGGACGTGACGTGGTTCGTGGGCGACGTGCGCTATGAAGGCAGCGACGAAGCGCTCGATGGCCTGCTGATGCTCGTGCGCTACTGCTTCGAGGTGCGCAACAGTCACCGCCTGGACGCGTCGGCGCTGGCGATCGACACGACGCGCATCAATCTGCTGGAGCGGGCCGGGTTCGTGCACGAGGGCACGCTGCGCCAGCACATCCGCTGGAACGGCGGCTACGTGGACGCGGAAGTCTACGGCCTGCTGGAAACCGAATGGCCGGGTTACGAAGCGAAGATCGCGTCGATAGACTTGCAGCCGAGCGGCCTGGAACCCAAGCCCAAGCCGGAGAAGAAAGACGAAAAGAACGGCGAGAAAAAGTGATCGCCCACGCAGCATGTGAGCACGGGAGCGTGTGGCAATGACGATTCTGAAGGGGTTGCTGGTCGATCTCGTCCCGATGAACGCGTTCGAGGACAAGATGTACGCGTTTTGGAACAACGAGTCGCGCCAGTGGGCGTTTATGGGCGAATGGGGGCCGGTTTCGCGCGCGACGATCAAGCGCATCATCGAGCACCGGCGCGAAGGCGCGGCGCACGGCTATACCGGCGTGCACTTCATAATGCGCGCCCGTGATGGCGAGACGATCGGCACGATCGGCCTGAACTGGGTCAATCAGTGGTGCCGGACGGCTTCGACCGGCGCGTGGATCGGGGAGAAGGATTACTGGTCCGGCGGGCATGGCACGGATGGGCTGCTGCTGTTGATGCAGTACGCATTCGACTGGCTCGACCTGCGGCGCATGGACCTGGAGACGATGGACATCAACAGGCGCGCCCAGCAGAACGTCGAGCGCTGCGGCTTCCGGCTGGAAGCGCGGCGGCGCGCGGCGACGTTCGTTGACGGCAAACCGGTCGATACGCTGGTGTATGGCATCCTGCGCGAAGAATGGCCGGGCCGCGAGGCGCTGGTGAACGAACTCAACCTGCGCCAGCGCGCCGAAAAACGGTACGGAAAGGTCGAATAAAGCATGCTGCAAGGACTGCTGGTGGATCTTGTCCCGTACGGGCAGGTCTACCGGGATCTTGAACACACGTGGCGCAATCACGAAGCGAGCTTCTGGTCCAGCGGCGGCGATCGACCGATCGTGACCCACGCGGAACTGCGGACGCACTTCGAGCGCCGGGCGGAATACCAGAATCGCCCCGATGCCGGGGTGACGTTTGGCGTGCAGACGAAAGACGGCACGCCGATCGGCTTCTTCAGCATCAACTGGCTCGTGCCGCATCACCGGCTGGCGATGCTCGGCGCGCGGATCGGTGATCCGGCGTACTGGGGCGGCGGCTATGGCACGGACGCGCTGACGCTTCTGGTCGATTACGCGTTCGACTGGATGGATATACACAAAGTCTGGCTGGGCACGACCGACGCCAACGCGCGCGTGCAGCGCCAGATGGAAAAAGTGGGCTTCGTGCTCGAAGCGCGCAACCGCGACGAGTCGCTGATGGACGGCGTGTGGGTGGACGGCCTGCTTTACGGCATCCTGCGCGACCAGTGGCCGGGGCGCGCCGCCGTGATCGAGCGCATCGGGCTGAAGGCCCACCGCTGAGGCCGAACTGGAGAGGAAGAACCCGATGTTACAGGGGTTGTTAGTGGATCTGGTCCCCTATGGCGATGCGTTCAAAGGCCAGGAATATCGCTGGCGCAACAGCGAGTCGTGGTTCTGGGCGACGGCGGGCGACCGCTGGATCATCTCCCGCGAGAGCGCCGAGCGCAACCAGCGCGAGCGGGCCGAACGCGCCGAGCAGCATCACTGGCAGGGCATCGTTTTTGGCATCCAGTCGAAGGGCGGCCAGGCGCTGGGTGATATGGGCCTGAACTGGGTCGTGCCGCATCACCGGCTGGCGATGCTGGGCGCGGCGATCGGGGAGCCGGAGTTCTGGGGCGGCGGCTACGGCACGGACGCGCTGCTGCTGCTGGTGGACTACGCCTTCAACTGGCTGGATTTCCACAAGCTGTGGCTGGGCACGATGGGCCTGAACGAGCGCGTGCAGCGCCAGATGGCGAAGGTCGGCTTCACGCTCGAAACGCGCCTGCGCAGCGGCATGTACGCCGATGGGCAGTGGACGGACGAGCTGCAATACGGCCTGCTGCGCGACGAATGGCCGGGCCGCGAGGCGGTGATCGCGCGGATCGGGTTGGAAGCGCGGCCTCCCAGGAAAGCCGATTAGCGTGATGCTGCAAGGGCTGCTGGTCGATCTGGTCCCGTTTGGGGATCGTTTCAAAGCGCGCGAGCACGACTGGCGCAACAGCGAGGGCGTGTTTTACTGGGCGACGGGCGGGCGCTGGTTCGAGACGCGGCGCGGCGTGGAAGAAGCGCAGCAGCGGCATCTCGACCAGTGGGAGCGCGGCGAGCCACGTATGGCGTTTGGCGTGCAGACCAAAGACGGCACGCCGATCGGCCTGTTCGCGTTCAATCACGTCCACCCGCATCACCGCCTGCTGATGCTCTCCGCGTTGATCGGGGAGCCGGACTACTGGGGCGGCGGGTACGGCACGGACGCGCTGACGCTGCTGGCGGACTTCGGCTTCGAGTGGCTCGACGCGCGTAAGCTGTGGCTGAAGACGATGAGCCTGAACGAGCGCGTGCAGCGCCAGATGCAAAAGGTCGGGTTTACGCTGGAATCCAGCGAGCGCGAAGCGACCTGGGCGGATAATGATTGGGCCGGGATGCTGACGTACGGCCTGCTGCGCGAGGAGTGGCCGGGGCGCGCCGCCGTCATCGAACGTATCGGGCTGAAAGCCCGCTGAGTGAGGTAAACCGTTATGATTCTTCGCGGACTGTTGGTGGACCTCGTGCCTTATGGCAAGGCGTTCATGGAACGCGATCACGATTGGTGGAACAACGAGTCGCGCTTTTGGGGCAGCATGGGCGACCGCCGCTTCGTCTCTCATGCGGCGGTGGATCGCGATCACGCCGAGTGGATGGAGGAAGACGGCGACACGGGCGTGCCGTTTGGCATCCAGACTAAAAGCGGCAAGCCGCTGGGGTACTTCGGCATCAACTGGATCATCCCCGCGCACCGCTGGGCGAACCTGGGCGCGGTGATCAGCGAACCGGCGTATTGGGGCGGGGGATACGGCACGGACGGGTTGCTGCTTCTGCTCGACTACGCCTTCAACGAACTCGACCTGCGCCGCTGCTGGCTGATGACGATGGCGCTCAACGAGCGCGTGCTGCGCCAGATGGATAAGGTCGGCTTCACGCTCGAAGGCCGCCAGCGTGCCGCGACGTGGGCCAACAACCAGTGGGTGGACGCGGTGCTGTACGGCATGCTGCGCGAGGAATGGCCGGGCCGCGCGGCGATGATCGAGAAGCTGGGCCTCCAGGCGCGCCCGGATCCCGACGCATGATCTTTCTGAGCGGAATTCTGGTCGATCTGGTCCCGTTTGGCGATCGCTTTTGGGCGAACGTCCCCGAATGGGAAAACGGTCCGGCGGCGTATTGGGCCAGCGCCGGGGAACGGATGGTGCTCAGCCATGCCACCGTGGACCGGTGGCGGCAGCACCGCCAGGACAACGATAATCACGGCGTGCTGTCATTTGGGATGCAAACCAAAAGCGGCACGCCGATCGGTGAAATCAGCCTCAACTGGGTCTCGGCGCACCACCGCAGCACGGAAATAGGCATCAGCATCGGGAACCCGGCCTACTGGGGCGGCGGTTATGGGACCGACGCGCTGCTGCTGGTGGTCGAGTACGCGTTCGAGTGGCTGGATCTGCGCCGGATTATCGTGGAAACGATGGCGCTCAACGAGCGCGTGCAGCGCCAGATGGACAAGACGGGCTTTACGCTGGAAGCGCGGCGCCTCAGCTACTGGTACGTTGGCAGCAGCGCGTGGAGCGACACCCTGATCTACGGGATGCAGCGCGAGGAATGGCCGGGCCGTGCGGCACTGGTCGAACGGTTGGGGCTGAAACCCCACGCAGCCCCGGAGGCGTAGGCCGTGCTCGAAGGAATTCTGGTCGATCTGGTGCCGTTCGGGCAGGACTTCGGCAAGCTCATGGGCGACTGGATGAACGGCCCGGCAGCTTACTGGGCCAACGTCGGGGATCGCCCGATCGCGTCGCGCGCGATGATCGAGCACTGGCTGGAGGGGCGGAACGCGGCGCAGCATGGCCCGGCACGGATCGAGTTCGGGGTACGAACCAAGTCCGGCAAGCCGATCGGCCAGATGGGCGTCAACTTCACCTCGGACGCGCACCGCTGGGCGAATCTGGGCGTGGTGATCGGCAACCCGACCTATTGGGGTGGCGGGTATGGCACGGATGGGTTTATCCTGCTGGTTGATTACCTGTTTACGTGGCTGGATCTGCGCCGGATTTACGTGGAGACGATGGCGTCCAACGTGCGCGTGCAGCGTATGATGGACAAGCTGGAATTTACCTTTGAAGGCCGCCGCCGCGCGATGTGGTACGCGGATGGGAGTTGGCAGGACGCGCTCGTGTACGGTGTGCTGTGTAATGAGTGGCCGGGCCGGGCCACTTTGGTGGAGAAGCTGGGGCTTAGGGCACGCCCAGAACCGGAGGCATGAACGTATGTTAGAGGGCATCCTGGTCGATCTGGTTCCCTATGGAGAGACGTATTTCAACCGCATTCCAGAGTGGGAAAACAGCATTGCGGCGTATTGGGGCAGCGCGGGAGATCGTCCGATTCTCTCCAAGGCGACCGGGAAACGATGGTATCAGGAATGGGTGGAGTCGCTGGACAAGCGCGGCGACCAGCGCATTGAGTTCGGGGTGCAGACCAAAGACGGCACGCCGATCGGGCAGATGGGGATCAATTGGATGTCCCCGACGCACCGCTGGGCGAACCTGGGCGCGCTGATCGGTGAACCGGACTACTGGGGCGGCGGGTACGGCACGGACGGGTTCATTCTGCTGGTCGATTACCTGTTCAACTGGCTGAACCTGCGCCGGATCTACATCGGCACGATGGAAAGCAACGTGCGCGTGCAGCGTATGATGGAAAAAGTGGGCTTCGTCTACGAGGGCCGCCATCGGGGGATGTGGTTCGTGGACGGCGCGTGGCAGGACGACCTGATTTACGGCCTGCTGTGCGACGAGTGGCCGGGCCGGGCGGCGCTGGTGGAAAAGCTGAACATCCGGCCCCGGTAGGGGTAGCGTGCGCTGCGCGACTTCATCCCGGTCCGTCTCCCACTTGATTGGAGTGGAGAGACAAGCCTCTGCGATCCGTAGGGGCGGAGCTTGCTCCGCCCATTTTTAGCCGGAGTTGTACCAGAGGGCAGGGGGAATGCATGGAAAATCCGTGGCGCAAACTTCCCGACCGTGAGCCATTTGTGTTGGAACAGGATCGGCCTTTTGTCGAGCAGCACAACGCGAAAGCGAAACCGGAACACTTCATTCACACAAAACTGCTGCCGGAGCCATTCCTGGGCAATCCCGATGCACCTGTAGTACTGCTGAACCTCAACCCGGGGTACAACGAGAAAGATCTGGATTCCCAGGACGCACGATTTACCGAACTCTCGCAAGACAACCGGCTGCATCGTGGCGGCAGCCACCCGTTTTATCTGCTGAATCCAGAAATTGAGAACTCACTCGCTTATCAGTGGTGGGACTCGCGGCTGCGTGAACTGATCAAGGTGTGCGGGCGTGAGTGCGTCGCCCAAAATGTGTTTGCCGTCGAGATGATGCCCTATCACAGCGCAAAATATAAGCCACTTGTCGTGCCGTCCCAGGCGTACAGCTTCGAGCTTGTCCGGCGAGCCATTCAGCGCAGGGCGGTGATCGTGCAGATGTTCGGCAAAAACGAATGGCCGAAGTGTTTTCCTGAGTTGCTGGAGCATCAACATTATTATCGCGTGAACGGACGAGGCGTGTACGTAACGCCCAGAAGCTGCCCTGAAGGATTCCCGGCCATCGTCGAAACGCTCAAAAGGCACGCCTGAGACCCATCAAGGCCGCGTAACTTGCTGCTTTCCGCCCGCCGCTGTACCCTTCTGCATACCGGTGTGGATGCCGCGTGGCGCGGCGATCCGGGAACAAGGCGGGAGGATAAGCGATGAAACGACCTGTGCTCGTGTGTCTTCTGGCGCTGATGCTGGCCCTGAGCGGGCTGCCCACCACGCACGCGCAGCAGTCGATCCCCACGATTGTCACGTTTACCAGCTCGATCGACACCGTCAGCATGGCCGATTTGGAAGCGGGGAGCGCCGCGACGGAACTCGCCTGGACGACCGTTGGTCTGCTGCACGGTGAGCACCTGACGCTGCACGTCTACCAGCAGAACCGCTGGGTTCCCGTGTTTCAGGACAACAGCGTGCCGCTGGAAGCCAGCGGATCGCGCCGGGTGACGATCGAGCATCCGCAGAATTTCGGTCCGCCCACCTATTTGCTGTCGATCGTGGATGCGAACGGGCGCATCGTGGAGCAGCGCACGCTCACGATCCCGCTGAGCACGGTAGGGCTGGTTCCGCCGGAGATTGAGTCCTTTACGGCGGACGCGCAGAGCGTGGATGCGGGGCAGATCGCGGCGGGCGCGGTGCTGATCCCCGTGACGTGGAGCGTTGCCCACCGCGTGCCGGGTTCAAATCTCGTGTTCGAGCAGGTGTTTGCGGACGGCGCTGCGGTGTCGGTCGAGCTGCCGCGCAGCGTGATGTGGGTGCCGTCGTCGGGCACGGGCATCGTCGCGCCGGTATGGCGGCAGGGCGAGCAGGCGGTCACGCTGCGGCTGCGCGCGATCAATCTCGTGTCGGGCGCGGTGTATGACGAGGCGCGCATCGTGCTACCGGTGACGGGCGACATCACGCTGCCGTCGTCCGAAGCGCCGGTCCAGCCCCAGCCGATCCTGCCGGACGCGGGCGGCGTCGCTACGCCGAGCGGAAATATCGTCTCGTTTTCGGTGTCGCCCACGGTGGTCAACCCGAGTTCGGCGGTGACGATCGCGTGGGAGGTGCGCGGGACGGGCGGCGTCACGGTCGAGGAACTGGTTCCCGGCACGTCGATGGCGCAAACGGTCGTGACGGCCCAATCGCCCAAAGGCGCGGCGACGGTCTATCTGCCCGACAACGCGCTGTACAGCGTGACGTACCGGCTGTACACGGCGGACCGAACCGAAAGCGTTGAGGCGCAGGTCGAGGTGCACTGCCCGTATACGTTCTTCTTCGGGCAGGCGGACGGCTGCCCCGCGTCCGATTCGTTCCAGACGCAGGCGACCTACCAGGAATTCGAGGGGGGATCGGCGATCTGGCGGCCCGATACGGGCGAGATTTACGTCTTCTACGAGGACGGGCAGAACGGCGGCACGTCGGCGTATTTCCTGACGACGAGCTTCCCGTCGCAGCCGGATTCGGGCACGCAGGCGCCGGTCGAAGCGCCGCCGCTGGAACGCTATCGCCCGACGGGCGGCATCGGGCAGATCTGGGAGAACGCGCCGGGTGTCGCGTCGCGGTTGGGCTGGGCGCTCGCGCCGGAACAGTCGTATACGGTTACGTTCCAGCAGGTGGCGACGACGCGCGAGCCTGCGCCAGCGTATTTATTTTATCTGACGCTGCCTAATGGGCGTGTTATCGGAAATGGGGCGGGCGGCTGGGCCTATATCACCTAACCGGACGAGACGTAGCGCTTGCTGCCGTTACCGTTGCGGTGGGGCGGGAGATGATCGCGCATCACCGCATCGAGCGCGAATTCGATGTCTTCGAGGGTGGGCGGCTTGACGAGATAATGGTTCGCGCCGCTGGACAGCGCCTGTTGGATCGTGCCCTGATCGTCGTTGGCCGATACGATCACCACCGGGACGCGCGCCGTGGCCGGGTCGCGGCGCAGGAAGCGCACGACTTCCAGGCCGTTGACACCGGGCATGTTGAGGTCCAGCATGATCACGTCGGGGATGACTTCGCTGAGATGCTGCATTGCCATGCGGGGACCGTAGGCCGTGGCAACCGTGTGTCCCAGGACACATACCTGCCCGGCGAGGCTCTCAGCGGTCCGGCGGTCGTCGTCTACAATTAGCACGTTATAGAGCATCGAACAGTTATCTCGGGTTTCGCTTGAGGAAGGCTTCAGATATGTTTCATTGTACCATAGGGCGCAAGCGTCGCTACCGCCGCAAAACGTACGCTGTACCAGGATGAGGAGGTGTCTTTGCTGGTAATTTAAGTGCATTTGAGGGGAGAATTGACTTTATAAGATCCGTCTGACGGCGGCATAAAAAGGTTAAGAGCCGCCGGAAAATTTCACAGCATCTTTAGCTTCATGAAAGTTGTACGAAGAAACAGTTGGTGCTACGATTTGATTAGGCATTAAAAAGGTAAGGATGAAATTTAAGTATTTTAACAGCATCACTACTTGACATGGCTTGCTAAAGTATGTTTTAATGAATGAAAGATGAATGATGAATGGACGTAAGATGAACATGCTGACTGCTGTGATCGTTGGATGGTTCGCTGCATCAATCCCCGTGGGACTGGTGATGGGCCGCCTTCTGGCGCGCGCCAGCCGTCCTCTCGATGAAGAAGCAGAGCCGTCTGTGCAACAGGCACGGCCCGCGCTGTCGCTGCACAAGCGGGAGGCTTCGCGCGTCGTCCCCTTTCCTCAGCAGGCGCAGCCGGTCCCGGTGAGGAACCGCGACTAGCACGAGTCCCCTCGCTTCACAGCTCAAACAACTTTATAGAGCACTTATCAACCACCCTTGCCGGATCAACGCGCAGGGGTGGTTCTTTGTTCGCGGCTGCCGGTCATGAGTTTCACCGTGTTTGTGCTACAATCTCGGCGTCCGGTTTCTCGTCAGAACGCGATGACAGATAGGGGCGCGCATGGCTACGTCGCTTTACCTCTCCCTGGTGTTCCACAATCACCAGCCTGTAGGGCAGTTCGAGCACGTCAACGAACATTCGGTGCGGACGGCTTACGAGCCGTTCGTCGATCTGATGGAGCGACACCCCGCGATCAAGTGCGGCGTGCACTTCACGGGCAGCTTGCTCGATTACCTGATCGAGCACCAGCAGCCGTTTCTGGCGCGGGTGCGGGCGCTGGTCGAGCGCGGGCAGTTGGAAGTGCTTTCGGGAGGCTATTACGAGCCGATCCTCACCACGCTGCCCGACGAGGATAAGCTGGGCCAGATCACCAAGCTGAGTCAGGCAGTCGAGGACGTGTTCGGCATGAAGCCGCGCGGTATGTGGCTGGCCGAACGCGTGTGGGAGCCGCATCTCGTGCGCCCGATCGCGCAGGCGGGCATCGACTACGTGATCATCGACGACACGCATTTCGAGGCGGCGGGCTACAACAAAGAGCGCGACCTGTTCGGCTACTTCGTCAGCGAGGAACAGGGCGACGTGGTGCGCGTCTTCCCGACGCTGAGCCACCTGCGCTACGCGATCCCCTGGGACACCGTGCCGAACCTCATGAACTGGCTGCGCGAGCAGGCCTCGCATCTGCTGCCGAACGGACAGCCAAAAATCGCGTTCATGGGCGACGACGGCGAGAAGTTCGGCGTGTGGCCGGGCACGTGGGAGCATAACTGGGGCGGCGGGCAGTATATGGAGACGCTGTTCACCGCGCTGGAAGGGGCGGGCGACTGGCTGGAAACGATCCGCCCGTGCGACTACGTGGCCGACTATCCCGCGCTGGGCCGGGTCTATCTGCCGACGGCGAGCTACTTCGAGATGGGGCAGTGGTCGCTGCCGCCGGAGCGCTTCCGCGAACTGAAGCGTATCAAGCGCGAGTTCGAGGATCAGCGCCGCGAGGACGTGCTGCGCTACCTGCGCGGCAGCATCTGGCGCAACTTCATGGTGAAGTACGACGAAGTGAACCAGATGCACAAGCGTATGCTGGTCGTGGCGGAAAAAGTGCACGCCATGGCTCCCGGTCCGGCACGCGACCGCGCGCTCGATCTGTTGTGGCGCGCGCAGGCCAACGACGCGTACTGGCACGGACTGTTCGGCGGCGTGTACCTGTTCAACTTCCGCATCGCCAATTACGCCAACCTGATCGAAGCGGAAGAACTGGCCGAGGGCGAAAATCCGCTGATCGCCGTGCGCGAGTTCGATTTCGACAAAGACAGTTTGCCGGAAATCGTCATGACCGGCGGGCACTTCAACGCGATCTGGAAACCGGGCACGGGCGGCGCAATGTTCGAACTGGATTACCGCCCGGCGCGCGTGAACCTGCTCAACATCATGACGCGGCGCGAAGAAGGCTATCACGACGAGATCCGCGCGGCGGCGCAGAGCGGGCGTTACTATACACCGGACATGGCCGAGGCGGGCGTGCAGTACGACGAGCACACGATGGTGCGCATCAAGGAGCCGGGGATCGACCAGTATTTGCTGACCGACTGGTACCGGCGCGGCGCGTTCATCGATCACTTCCTGCGGCCCGACGCCACGCTCGACGCGTTTTACCGCATGTGGTACGGCGAGCAGGGCGACTTCGTGAATCTGGCCTACGAGGCCGAGGTGCGCGGCGGCGGCAAGGAAACGACCGTCACCTTCACGCGCGATGGGCACGTGTGGGTGGGCGACTATCACCGGCCCATCCGCGTGACGAAGGCGTTCAGCTTCCAGCAGGGCAGCGACACGTTCCAGTGCGCCTACACGGTGCACAACCTGTCGGGCGCGCCCGTGGACGTGCGGTTTGCGGTCGAGACGGCGACGGGCTTCGACGGCGGGCAGTCGCTCGACTTCGCGCACCTGACGATCAACGACGAGGGCGAACGTTTGTCGCTGGCGGTGCAGGCGGCCTACGAGGACGTGACGCGCCACACGGCATCCAGCGTGCTGCGCAAAGTCGCGCTGACGACCGAATTGAGCGATCCGTGCGCGCTGTGGGTCGTGCCGCTCGAAACGGTGACCATGAGCGAGGCCGGGTTCGAGCGCGGCTATCAGGGCACGGTGACTTTGCACGTTTGGGCGCTGCATCTTGAACCGGATGGCGTGTGGCAGGGTACGATCACACAGAGCGTGCGCGCGGTCAAGGGGTAGCGCG
>NZ_DAISHJ010000140.1:0-12442 GCF_036822615.1 Aggregatilinea sp.
GACGCCGACCGATCTGGGCAACCGCTTCGTCGGGGACGGCATCCGCCACGCGCTGTACACCGACGTCTCGCGCGACGGGGATCTGTCGGGCGTGAACGTCGAGGGCACGTCGCGGCTGGCGCGCGACACGGGCCTGGGCGTGATCGCGTCGGGCGGCGTTGCGTCGCTGGACGACCTGACCGGGCTGCGGCTGGCCGGAAACATCGCGGGCGTGGTGATCGGCAAGGCGCTGTACGAGCATAAGTTCACGCTGGAAGACGCGATCGGGATCGCGTCTGCGCCGCGTTAGGAAGCGAATCGATGCCGCAAATTAACGTGATCTGGTACGGGATTCTGCTGCTCGCGGCGGGCGCGGTGACGCTCGCCACGCCGGAATGGGCGCGCAGCCTGTACGTGAGGTCGGCCAAGAGCCGCCGCGTCGAGCCGCTCAAGCGCCCCGACTGGCGCGCGAAAGAGCAAACGCTCGGTTATGCGCTGCTGGCGGCGGGCGTGCTGATCGTGGTGCTGCGGCTGGTCGTATCCGGGCTGGCGGTGGATCTCGTCGCGTCGCTGGTACTGTTCGTGATGATCGCGTGGCGCGTGTTCGGGTTCGTCGGGGCGTATTAGGGCCGATCGGGCGCAGGGCCATTCGTGAATTGCCCTTACGGCAATGCCCGATGCGCTCCGTAGAGGCGTATAGACGCCGTTTAATAAAATAATCCGGTCAGCACCGCGACCTCACCCCCGGCCCCTCTCCAATCAAGTTGGAGAGGGGAGACAGGCAGCGCCCAACGGGGATTTGTAGGGACGGGTTAGAAACCCGCCCTGGTTTTGTCCGGATTTGAAGGTTAAGGCGCATCAACCCGCCCCGACAGGCACCGCCCGTAATCGCGTCTGGGACGCTGCAACAAGGGGAGATCCGGCAGATGGACCGGCTGCAAATTTACCGGCTGATGGGTGTTCCGCCCGCGGGTATCTTTATCACCGGCGTTCAAATCCTGCTGTGGGGTCGGAAAGTCGTGCTGACCTGCCTTTACGATCCGGAAGCACCGAGGCGTTTTCGAGTTACATTTGAGGCGTGCGCCGGGATCCGGTGGGATGCTTTCGAGGATGAAATCGACGAGCGGGACGTAGAAGCGGACGTGATCGGGTTTTTAGTGGGCGAAAACGATCACGGTCGCCCCGCCATCATCACGACCGATTTATTCGAGCTTTCCGTGTCGTATGGGACCATGATCATCAGCACGCTGGAAGATGCAGCCTAAGGGATCGACTGCGACTGGCCCAAACGCTAATCGCTACCGCCCGCTAATCGCTCAGGAGCAGCCTATGTTAGCCAAGCGCATTATCCCCTGCCTAGACGTGGCCGAGGGGCGCGTCGTCAAAGGGATCAACTTCGTCAATCTGCGCGACGCGGGCGATCCGGTCGAGCAGGCGATAATCTACGACCGCGAAGGCGCGGACGAGCTGGTGTTCCTCGACATCACCGCCACGCACGAGGGCCGCGATACCATGCTCGACGTGGTGCGCCGCGTAGCCGACTCGATCTTCATCCCGTTCTGCGTGGGCGGCGGCCTGCGCACTGTGGCCGACATGCGCGCCACCCTGCTGGCCGGAGCGGACAAGATCGGCATCAACAGCGCGGCGGTCCGCACGCCGGACCTGATCACCGAGGGCGCGGAGAAATTCGGCTCGCAGTGCATCGTGGTCGCCATCGACGCGCGATGGAACGGCTCGAATTACGAGGTGTTCGTCAGCGGCGGGCGCACGCCGACCGGCCTGGACGCGATCGAGTGGGCGTGCGAGTGCGAGCGGCGCGGCGCGGGCGAGATCCTGCTGACGAGCATGGACCGCGACGGCACGCGCGACGGCTACGAGCTGCGCCTGACGCGCACCATCGCGGACGCCGTGTCGATCCCGGTGATCGCGTCGGGCGGCGCGGGCAAGCTCGACGATTTTTACACCGCCCTGACCGACGGCGGCGCGGACGCGGCGCTGGCCGCGAGCCTGTTCCACTACAAGGAACTCAGCGTCGGGCAGGTGAAATCCTATCTCAACGAGCGCGGCGTGGCCGTGCGTTTGGTGGAGGCAGTGAATGGTTAATCTGGACGCAGTTCTGCCCCGGCTCAAGTGGAACGAGGCCGGGCTGGTTCCTGCTGTAATTCAGGACGAACGGACCAACGACGTGCTGATGGTCGCGTGGATGAACGCGGACGCGCTGCGCCTCACGGTCGAGACGGGCGAGACGCATTTTTGGAGCCGCAGCCGCCGCGAACTGTGGCACAAGGGCCGCACCAGCGGCAATACGCAGGCGGTGACGGGCATCTGGATCGACTGCGACGCCGATACGGTGCTGGTCAAGGTCAACCCGGCGGGTCCGGCCTGCCATACCGGCAATGTGAGCTGTTTTTTCCGCACCCTGGAGCAGTTTGAAAATGAGTGACATGCTGGCGCGTCTGTTCGCGCAGATCGAGGATCGGAAGGCGAACCCCAAGCCGGGGTCGTACACCAACAGCCTGTTCGATGCGGGCGAAGACGAGATCGTGAAGAAGGTCGGTGAGGAAGCGATCGAGGTCGTGCTGGCGGTCAAGGGTCAGGGCGACGAGCGCGTGATCTCCGAGATGGCCGACCTGACGTATCACTGCCTGGTGCTGCTGGCGCAGCGCGGGCTGACGCCCGACGACATCGCCGCGGAGCTTGAGCGGCGGCACAAGCCGGGATAACCGGGCCGCATCAGGCATCAAGGAGACCGGAATGGGCCAGGCTCACCCGCCGGACGGCGACCCGCAGCACGACATCCGCCAATATTGGGACGATATGGCAGCGTCCTTCGACACAGAACCGGACCACGGCCTGCGCGATCCGCAGGCGCGGCGTGCCTGGACCGATCTACTGCGCACGTGGATGCCCAACGGGCCGCAAACGGTGCTGGACGTCGGCTGCGGGACGGGATCGCTCAGCGTCATTCTGGCGGAACTGGGCCACACCGTGACCGGGATCGACGTGTCGCCCAACATGATCGCCCAGGCGGAGGCCAAGGCCCGTGCGCAAGGCTGTGACATTCCGTTTCACGTCATGGACGCCGCGTCGCCCCGCTTTGAGCCGGGGACGTTCGACGTAGTGCTGTGCCGCCACGTGCTGTGGGCGCTCCCCGATCCGGCACAGGCGCTGCGGCACTGGGCCGATCTGCTCGCCGCGCCGGGACGCCTGATGTTGATCGAGGGCTTCTGGCATACTGGGGCCGGGCTGCACGCAGCCGACGTCGAGGCGGCGCTACCCGAAGGGATCACGGTTCGATCGGTGCAGGATCTTGCCGCCAACCCTGCCTATTGGGGCAAGACGGTCTCGGACGAGCGGTATGCGGTGATCGCGGATCTAGAGCGGTAACCTGCAATCATGTCAAAAATGCCCCGCGCAACCTGGCAGCGAACTGGGCAGACTTCGCTTTCACGTGATGGACCGCGCTTAGGTCCCAATCGCCGGGGCTGGGATTCACGAGCCAGACATTGGCATTGGCCTCGACCACTCTGCGGATATAGGAGTCGCTGCCGCTGCCGCTCAACCCACACACGACGATCAGGTCCGCCCGTTCCAGGCGCGCTTTCACTTCGCCCCATACTTCCGGGTACGGTTCGTCGATGCTCTGCCCCCAAAACGTGATTTCAGGCTCCAGGCGCTGATCGGGATGGACGGGGCAGGGATCGCCTACACGAGGCCGCCGTTTACGCACCTGCCAGTAACTCTGCCCGCCGCACTTTGGGCACGCCAAGAAAAAGGGGCTGCCGTGAATCTTCCACAGGGGGCGGGTCCACTCCTGCAAGCGATCCAGATCACCCGGCGTGGACATAATGTCCCAGCGCGGGGCCCAGAAAAACTCCTCTTCATCCTCGTCTAGCGGTTCCGGAACATACAAGTTATCGGGATCGATCGAGTAACTCGTTCCGTTTTTGAACGTGAATTCCGAAGGTTCGAATGGGAACGTATGCTTGCGAGGATCGTAGTAAATCTTATCGATCTGCCATTCCAGTAAAAAGTCCCAATTCGTCGTGATCAAATGCTCGAAAATGCCCAGCAGCCACGCGATTACAAACGTCGCGTGGATATTCGAGCGTGCGCCCATCATGTTCTTATAGCGCTGCATCCAGTCGACAAGGGTCTGCTGAAGGGCGAGATTTTCTTCCTGGCTAAATGCGTCTACCAGTTTTTCGACAAAGGGTTTTTGGACCGTCCAATCCTTAACTCCATATGCTTTTTCCCAGTCCTCAAACAGCCCAAGCGCCCGCATCAACTCCCGGTGCTGTTCGCCAAATTGTATGGGAAGCTGGTATCCCGTTGGTATCTTGCCGTACGAGATGCCAGCGCCCACCAGCAAAACGGCTTCTTCAGCCGTCGAGAGTGCGCCGATAAGCGGTTTGAAGTCCATCTCAACCTGCTTTTGGACAATCCGGCGATACGTTCATAGTAATGAACACCCCCCGAATGCTCAAGAATCCGGCAAAAAAGGGCGAGTTTCCATACGCGCCCGTTCCGGTCAAGATACTCGACGCCCACCGGAAGGTGATGACTCACACTAGTCGTGACCGTGCAGCTCTGCTAGGGTGAAAGAGGAGCCGCGTACCAGACGAAAGGGCAGGCTGATGGCAAATACTATCCTCGTCACCTATGCCAGCCGGACCGGGTCAACGATCGGGGTGGCGGAGGCAATCGGAAAAGTCCTGGCGGAAAGCGGCGCGCAGGTCGATGTGCGCCCTATGCAGGACGTGAAGGATCTCACCCCTTACCGGGCGGTCGTCGCCGGGAGCGCGATTCAAGACGGGCAGTGGCTGCCGGAGGCCATGCAGTTCGTGCGGACGCACCAGACGACGCTGGCGCAGAAGCCCTTCGCCGCGTTTCTGGTGTGCATGACGCTGGCGATGAAAAACGAGAACTATCGCCGCGCCGTGGTGGACTGGCTGAACCCGGTGCGCGCGCTGGTGAAGCCGGTCAGCGAGGGGTTTTTCGCCGGGCGGCTCGATCTCAGCAAAGTGCCGTCGTTCCGCAAACGGATCATGTTCCGCATCAGCATTGCGACCGGCGTGTGGGACGCGGGCGATCACCGCGATTGGGACGCGATCCGCGCCTGGGCGCGCGATCTCGCCGTGCAGCTTGCGCCGCAGAGCAGCTAAGCGCCGATTTCCGCCAGCCCGGCGTTGATGTCATCCACGACGCGATCCGCGACGGCGGCCAGCGCCGCGCGCTTGTCAGGGTGCGGCGAGATGCCGACCGCCTCGAACGTCACGTCAAGGCCCGCCGCGCGCAGACGGTCCACTGCGCCCCGCGCCGCGCGGATGCCATTGATCGCGTCCTCGCACACGATCACGTGCGTCTGGCCCTCGCGCAGCAGATCGAGCGGCCCGCCGATCAGACCGCGTTCCACGAAGTCCGCCGCCGCATGCAGGGAGGTGCTTTCCTCGCCGGACACCGCCGCGCCGATCGCGGCCAATGCCTGCACCGGGGACGGCTTGACGTACGCCGTCACGTCGCGCCCATTCTGCGCCGCCAGCCAGCTCACCCGCCCCTGGCCCATGAGAATCAACTGGCCGTCCAGGGCCAACAGCTCGGTTGCCAGCTCACCTTCGGGCGGATAGCCGCGCAAAACGCGATCGGGCACATCGGCGGGCGGCAGGCTGGGCCGCGCCGTGAACACCACCGCGCCGTGACCCGGCTGCGCGTGCCAGTCGAGCAGGCGCGCCCGCGACTCATCCGAGAGCAGCGGCACATCGTACGCCTTCAAATAGCTGGGGCTTTCAAACGGCGCGGGGAACCCGTACGTCTCTTCGAAACGCTCGCTGCCGAGCGTGTGCGTCTGGAAGACGCGCGTCGTGGGCGCGTCGATGGAGTACACATCGGCCAGCAGCGCGGAAAACAGCGGCAGATCTTCGGCGGAAAGCTGCTCGCCCAGCAGCGCGAGGTAGATCGCGGCGGGATGCAGCCCGTCCGTCTGGCGATCGCGGAGCAGGCGCGCCGTGTGCCGGAAATCCGGTCGGGCCAGCGACAGACGCGCCTCCGCGACCGCCGCAAGAGTCTCGTCGAGCGTCCCCCGGCGCAGGTGAGGCGCGTCCGCCAGCGCCACCGCGAGCAGCGCGCCGAGGCACATCGCGCCCGAATCCCACTCGTTGGTGATGCCGCACGCCTCGAACAACGACACTTCGTCTTCGTCCGGCCCCCAGGCGGGGAGGCCCATCTGCGCCGTGAAATGGTTGACCGTATCGCGCAGCGCGACTTTATAACCGGCGGCATGCAGCAGCACGCCGTCCACATCGAGCAGCAAACACGTCCGGGTGGGAGGGGTGATCGATGCCATACGCGCCGCTACGCTTCGCCGTGCCCGGCCAGATACGCCTCGTACTCGTCGCGCCCGACCAACTGACCGCCGGTCACGTCCGCGTTGGTAAGCTGGCGCTTCTTGTCGAACGTGAACCCGATCTCGATGCGGTCAAAGCTCTTGGAGCCTACCGCGACTTTACGCGCGAAAAATCCCGCTTCGTCATCGCTCTGCGACAGGTCATTGTAACGGTGCAGCCGCACGCGGATCACTTCGCCCGTCTGGTTGGAGCGGATGTAATAATACAGCCCGTCGGGGTCGCCTTCGGTGATCCGGCTGCTGCCGCCAAATAACTTCTTGAGAAAGTCCACGCCTCGTCCTCCTTCGTTGGACCAACGCCACGGCAAGGATACCATACCGCCCCGCGCAAAGCACGCGGATCGCGCGGATCAGCGGGGGACGAACGGGGGCATAAACCCGGGCGCTTGCCTCGACTGACGACTGAAAACTAAAAACTGACGACTGCCTTTCCTGCCGTTGCCCTCCGCATCAAATCGGGTACACTCAACCTCACCTACATGGATACACCTGATCTCGGAGCGCGTTTTATGTCTGACACCTGGCACAGCCTTTATCTTCCCCTCACGGATGCCGCGCCGGTCGCGGAGACGCTGCGGTCGCTGCTCAAAGACGAGGGCTACCGCGCCTACGACCCGTTTCCCGGCGGGATGGGCACCCCGCCCGGCCTGCGCGAGATGGTGCGCGTCTTCGTCGCGCCGCCGCAGGACGGCTGGGTGCGCGTGCTGGGCGACGTGCCCGCGAACGTGATCGAGGCGCTCGGCGCGCAGTTGGGCGTGCCGGTGCTGCACGGCTGGCTGACACCTGAGGACGGCGGGTTCGCGCTGGTCCATAACGGCGTGCGCCACACCGAACCGGAAGCCATCGCAGGCGCGCTCGTGCCGGACCAATCGCCGGATCAACTGCGGCGCGCGTTTGCCGGAGAAATCGACGTGCCGGTGATCGACAGCGACCAACCGCCGGTCGTCGCGCTGGGCATGGACGCGCTGCCGCCCGAACTGCAAGCGCTGGCCCAGCAAAAAGACGTGAATCCCGACAAGGCCGCCAAGATGTTCGAGAAGATGAGCGGCAACCTGTTCCGCAAGATCGGCGGGGGCGGCGGCGACAGCGACGAACAGGCCCAGGCCCGCGCGATGATGATGGGCCAGCAGCAGAACGTCTGGAACAGCCTCGCCGGGCAGCGCGTCCGGGCGGCGGCGAACGTGCTCGACCTGCCCGATAACTGGCGCACCCCCACGCTGGAAGCCGTGCGCGAGGCGTATCAGGTACACCGCCTGCGCGAGCGCAACCCGCGCCTGACGCTGATGCCCGGCGATAAGGAAGCGATGCAGGCCATTCCAGATGCCCTGGATTACATCCCCGTTTATTTCGGGCGCAGGTAAACCGGACCTCTCGATGGCACTCACCGACCGCGAAGAATGGGAGGTGCGGTACAGCAAAACGCCGCGCCACCCGCACGAACACGAACCGAACCCGCTGTTGATCCGCTGGGCGCCGCCCGCGCATCCCGGCAGCCGCGCCCTGGAACTGGCGTGTGGGCTGGGTCAGGACGCGCTGTGGCTGGGCGAACACGGCTATCAGGTCGATGCGTTCGACCTCAGCTTCAACGCGCTGCGCAAGGCGCGCAACGAGATGCTGCGCCAGGGGATCGGCGGCGTGAACTTCATCCAGGCGGACCTGGACGATTACATGCTGCCGCGCCGGACGTACGACCTCGTGTACGTCTACCGCTTCCTCGACCGGGGGCTGTTCCCGGCCATCCGCGAGCGGATGCGGCCCGGCGGGCTGGTGATCTACGAGACGCTGAACGTCCGGCGGCGCGAGCGTCACCCCTCCGCCAGCGCGGCGCATACGCTCGAACTGGGCGAGCTGCCGGGCTTTTTCCCCGGCTGGCAGATCCTCGCCACTTCCGACGAAGGCACGACCAGCGCCGTCGTCGCGCGCAAGCCGGAAAGCGGGTGATCAACGTGCGGCGGGTGGCGCTGGCAGCCCTGATTACCGCGCTGCTGCTGGTTGGCTGCTCGCTGAACCGCGCCGATCCGCGCCCCACCGCCACGCCGGACGTCCCCACACCGGACACGCCGCTGATCGTCGCCTGGGCCGCAGACGGCGATCTGGTCGTGTGGCGCAGCGGCGAGGACCTGCCGCGCCGGATCGCCAGCGGCGGCGTGATCCGGCCCCTGCTAGCCCCCGATGGCGCATCGGTTGCTTACCTGCGCGGGCCAGAAGGCGATCCGCGCAGCCTGTGGATCAGCGACGCGGCGGGCACCGCCGAACGGCAGCTCGTGGATACGGCGGCGCTGGCAGGGAACGGCGAGACGCGCCGCCTGTCGCAGATCGTGTGGTCGCCGGACGGCGCGACGATCTACTTCACCACCCTGAGCGGCGACAGTTTACACATGGGCGAAGCGGACGACCTGTGGCGCGTCGATCCGCGCGGCGGCATGCCGGAACGCCTGCTGGCGGACGGCGACGGCGGGCTGATCGCGGCCTCGCCGGATGGCGCAATGCTCGCGCTGGCGTCGGCGGGCGAGTACGAAACCGCGCCGGGCACGATCGCGCTGTACGTCCCGGCGACAGGCGAGCGCCGCCGCGTGCTGGACTTCCCCGCCGTGGCGACGGGCAGCGAACAACGCTGGCATCCCGATTTACGCTGGCTGCCGGACGGCTCCGGCCTGCTGGCCGCCCTGCCGCCCGCCGATCTGGTCTACGGCGGTGGGGACGATCCCGCTACGGCGCTGTGGTCGATCCCGGTGGACGGCGATGCACAGCCCACCGGGCGGGTCGAGGCGGATTTCTTCGGACTGCCCGTGTTTTCGGCGGATGGGGCATACGTGGCCTACTTCGCGCGCCGCGCCACGCCGGATCAAAACACGTTCCAGTTGATGATTGCCGCGCGGGATGGATCGTCGCCTGCCGCGTATGCCGAGGGCGGGTTGGACGCGCTGACGCTGGCGACATGGCTGCCGCAGGGGGATCGCTTCGTCTATGGCAGCGGTGCGCCGGGCGAGTGGTGGTTGGGCCAGCCGGGCGCGGAGCCATCGCGTTTTCCGGCGACGGACACGTCCGTCGCGGGGATCGTCTGGGCCGATCCGGACACGTACGTCTTCAGCACGCGCGGCGAGGACGGCTTCACGCTCAGCTTCGGGCTGCTCGACGTGCCGGTGCGCCCGCACGAGATCGCCACGCTGGAAACGTATCCCTTCTTCAACGCCGTGCTGCCGTGATGTGAGATCTGAGATCAAAGAAGCGAGAGCAGACCTCACTCCGCTCGCATACGCTCGCTGCCCCTCTCCAATCTGGGTTGGAGAGGGGCAAAAACATCCTCTGCTGCTGCTGGGAAATCTCAGCACCCAACAAAAAGCGGGAGAAGCTGTCGCCCCTCCCGCCGGAAGATCGGAATAGTCTGAATCGCCGCGCGTTACTGCCCGCGAATCGACGGCGCGCCCGCCGGACGGAACAGATCCTGCACCAGAATGCCGATGTCGGTGGCGATCGGCAGCAGGATGTCCTCGCCATCGGGCGAGACGCCCGTCTGCACGTCCTCGAACGAGATCTGCCCCTGGCGAATATTCTCCGACGGGATGCCCTCCGCCGTCAGGCCCAGGCTGAGCATATCCGCGAACGACATGTTCGTGCGCACGTTCTTCTGCGCCGACTCCCACAGATCGGTCGCCACGGGGAACAGGTCGAGCAGGCCGCCCAGCGTGAGCACCTTGTCGCGCACGGCCATGATCACTTCCTGCTGGCGGCTGGCGCGGTCGATGTCGCTGTCGCCGTGGCGCGTGCGGGCGTACTGCAGCAGGCGCTCGCTGTCGAGATCCTGGCAGCCCGCGTCGAAGTGGATCGTAATCACGCCATAGCTGCCGTCAGGGTACTGGTCGTCGTCAATCGGGTTTTCGGGGCACACTTCGACCGGGCCGATAGCGTCGATCAGCGTGGTAAACACCTCGAAATTGATCATCACGTAATAATCGACGTTGACGCCCGTCACCGCCGTGACGGTCTTCATCGCCAGGGCAGGACCGCCGCCGCCGGGATAGTTCACCGTGTCGCCCACGATGTTCGCCGCGTTGATCTTGCCTGTCTGCCCCACGCCGGGGTAAGTGACCCATAGGTCGCGCGGGATGGACAGGATCGCCGCCGTCTGACCTGCCGGATCGACCGAAAACAGGATGATCGTGTCGGTGGGGAACGTGCCCTCTTCGCCTTCGCGCTGGTCGATGCCCAACAGTAGCACCGTCACGCGGCGCGGATCGTCCCAGGGGGCAATCGCCGCGTTTTCGGGCGAGGAATTCTCGGCGCTGGCGACCACGGCCTCCGGCGTCACGTCCGCCCCGGCGGCTTCCGTCGCCAGCGGCAGCGTTTCGTCAGGCTGCGCCGGTTCCTCGGTGATCACGACCGCACCCATCGCTGCCGGGACGATCGTCGCCGTGGGGACGCTGCTGCTGTGCGATCCCAACTGTGGCGGATCGGGCAGATCGAGCACGTCGTCCAGCTCAACCGCGCGGTCGCGCACGAACGTGTAACTGAGGAACGCGCCGCCCACTGCGATCACGCTGAACCCGAACACCCACGCTAACAGCCACCGGGGAACTCGCATACACCACTCCGTCTACCTTCGTGTCGACCGGTCGTACTTTATCTAGTGGTCATTATACCGTGGCGGCTGGGGCATCGCCCCGCGCTTACGCGCCGTTTGCCTGACACATCCGCCGATCCCGCCGCGATCTTACTGTCCGTCCTGCGCCGCCGGTTCGACGGCGTACATGTGGTAGAGCTTGTTGCCCGCCACCACGTACAGGTTGTTGTTCGTCACCGCATCGGAGAACACGCCCGAGGCGTTGAAAAACGCGGACGGCTCGTTGCGCGGGCGGTAGCCGCTCTCGAAGCGCCCACCCCACGACGTCTGGTACACCGTCTGCTGCACCGGATCCACGATGTACAGGTAGCGTGCGGCGGGATCGTTGTCGATGAACAGCGCCGCTCCACCCACGATCGCGCCGTCGGGCTTCTGGTTATAGTCGAAGGGCCGCGTCTCGACTTCATCCTGCGCCGAGCGCTGGTATTTGCTGATCGTGCCGTCGTCAAACAGGATGTACACCGCACCTTCGTCCGCGCTGATGCCGAAGTCCACCGCGCCGGTAAGGTCGGGCGTCGTCGCGCCGGTAAAATACTCCTCGGGGGCGAGGTTATAGCGGCGGTCGCCCATGCTGGGCACGTACTTCCAGATCTGGTTCGCGCCGGTATCCATCACGTAGATGTTCTCTTCGAACACCGAGATAGCAACCGGATTCTGCCAGCGGTTATCGATCACCAGCGATTGGGAGGTCGATCCCCAGGCGGGCGAATAGGTGAACAGGATGCCGTCCGTGTCGAGCGCGATGGCGACGTTGTCGTGCACGGTGCCGCCGCTGCGCAGCCACTCGACGTCGAACAGGTCGCCCACGACGAACGACCCCACCGCCGATCCGCGCTGCAAGACGGGCGTTTCCTCGACGCCAAGCAGCGCGTCACCGCCGTCGTCGAGCGTATCGTGATAGAGCGCGCTGTGCGCCACATCGAGCGTGTATACGTCCACGCCCAGGTGCACGATCGGGCCGTGCAGCTCCGCGCCCTCGGGAAAGGTGCGCATCAGCGTGACGTTGTGGCGCTGCACGTCGTCAAAACAGTCGAGATAGTTCTGCGCGTCGGCCTGGATCTGGAGCAGCGTCAGGTCGTCCTGGCGGAATTTGGCCGCTTCGTTGGCGAGATCGAGCACTTCCTGCCACTGGGGACGCAGGCTCTTGTCTTCGCACGATCCACCCGACGCCGTCAACGCGGTCTGGTGCGCTTCTTCGGCGCGGTTGAGGTAGGCGATGAAATCGGTGCGCCCGCGCTCAGAGAGCGACAGCCCTACCACGACGATCACGATCACCACCGGGATCAGGATCGCCATGCTGACCGCCAGATTGGTCGGGATGCGCTGTTTACCGTTTTCGTCAGGACCGGGCAGCACCGTCTCGAAGCCGCGCTGCACGCCGCGCGTGACCGCCAGCAGCCCGGTGAGCACGCCGCGCAGACTGCCGCGCAGCGTGCGTC
>NZ_DAISHJ010000141.1:0-12095 GCF_036822615.1 Aggregatilinea sp.
CATCGGCTCGTCGTCGGGCACATCTTCCGCGTCGGTCGCATCGTCCGGCCACACCTCGACCAGATCCGCCATCTCCGCCAGCACGGGCAGGATGCGCGCTTCCGGGTCGTCTTCGTCCGCTTCCGGCGGCTCGTCCGCGAACAAATCGTCCGTTTCTGTAGTCTCGTCCGGCACGGCGGCGATCTCGGAATCGTACGCGGCATCGGGCGGATTCAGCTCGTCTGGTGCGGGCGCCTCATCCTGTTCCAGCTCGCGCTGCCACGCCGGGATCGCTATCCCTTCTTCGGGTGCGCCCATCGACAACAGGGCGTCCGCCTCATCCTCCGTCAGGTGCAGCGGCTCCACGTGTGGCGCGTCCGCCGGATGTCCGGTCAGGATTTCGCGCCCCCGCCCGCGCAGCGACGCGCGTGCCCGCCTGCGATCACTCTGCCCGCTCACGCACCATCTCCTCGGCCAGCGCACGATACGCCTGCGCAGCGGGGCCATCCGGCGCATAGTCCAGCACCGGCTGGCCCGTCAGGGGCGCTTCTACGGCGGCCTCGTCGTAAGGAATCACCGTCTTGAACACCTGCGCTCCAAACACGTCCCGCAGTTCGTCCATCACTTCCCGCGCATGCTCCGATTCCGACCGGTACAGCGTGCCGAACAGGCCGAGCACCGCCAGCCGCGGATTGAGCGAGGCGCGCATCCGATCGGCGCTGTCGAGAATCGCCCGTACCCCGCGCATCGCAAGGTAGTGGCACTGCACCGGGATCAGCACATCGTCCGCCGCCGCCAGCCCGTTTGCGGTCAGCACCCCCAGGCCCGGCGGCGTGTCGATCAGGACCGTGTCGAAGGGAATCCGGCTGCGGTCCAGCGCATGTCGCAGGCGTACAGCGCGATCGGGCGCGCTGCTCAGGCGAATGTCCGCCACAGCGAGATCGATGTTGGCCGGGACGAGCGCCAGCCGCTCACCCACGCCGACCAGCACCCTCGCCAGCGACGCATCCGGCGTAGACAACAGCGAATACACCGTGTGCCGCAGCGCGTACGGATCGATCCCGAACCCGGCGGTCAGCCCTCCCTGCGGATCGAGGTCGATCAGCAGCACGCGCTGGCCGCGTCGCGCCAGGGCCACGCCCAGATTCAACACCGAAGTCGATTTCCCGACTCCGCCCTTCTGGTTTGCGATCACCAGCGTTCGCGCCATAACTCCCTGCCTGAGAGCGTGATCAACAACGGCGCCACCCTGCCGATCCCCTTACCGCAAACAGCCTCCGGCACCGATCTCTTTCTCCACGAACAAGACCGGCCCTGGGGAATAACGGGGATCCGTACGCAAGCTGAATGTGCTCCGCTGGCTGCATTATAGCATGGCCGCGCCTCGCCACCCCACGCAGACCGCCAGCCAATTTCGCTCAGTTTTTTTTACAAATCCCTTCTAGTTTGGCCTATATTCTTATGGTACACTGGCGCACTTTCGCGTCATGGACGGCCCAAGAAACAAACCAGTCAGCCTATCAAGGACAAACACATGGCAGAAATCCTGGACCAGATCCGCATCATCATCGAACAGATCGTCTCCACCCTCGGCTATCCCGGCATCACGTTCGTCATGTTTGCGGAAAACATTTTTCCGCCCATTCCCTCCGAATTGGTCATGCCGTTCGCCGGGTTTCTCGTCGTCGATGGAAACTTCAGCCTCGTCGGCTCGATTGTAGCAGGCACACTCGGCTCAGTGATCGGCGCGATCGTGCTCTACTACATCGGCGTCTGGGCGGATGAGCGGGTGATCCGGTCATTCCTGCGGCGGTATGGGCGTTACCTCACCGTATCGGAAAGCGAACTCGACCGCGTATTGGATTTGTTCGGGCGCTACGGCAGCGCAATCGTCTTCTTCGGACGCCTCATCCCCATCATCCGCAGCCTGATCTCGCTGCCCGCCGGGATGAAGCGAATGCCCCTGCCCCGATTCCTGATCTTCACGACTCTCGGATCGAGCATCTGGACTACCGTCCTGACCGTTAGCGGCTACTTCCTGGGCGAAAACTGGGGAGATATCCTCGGTTATGTGGACAAGTACCAGAAGGTCACGCTGGTTGTGCTGGCCTTTGTCGCGGCGGGCTATGTCGTGATGCGCCTGCGCGATCGCCGCCTGAATCCGCCAGAGACCCCTGTCACGCGCCGCGCCGAAGCTCAATACGACTGAGCACCGCGCACCAGAGCGACATGGCGTTGCCAGCGCGGATACAATCGACTATAGTTCGAGTAGCGTGGGGCAGCATCGTGGAGAGCACGCATGTCGATTTTTGGTGGACGCAAACAGGATGAGCCGCCGGCGGCACGGCGCGAGCAAAAATCATCGCCGCCTAGCCCGTCGGCGCACCATCTTTCCGGGTTTGAAACCGTGCTGGGAGCCAGCACGACCCTGTACGGGGATCTGAAATGCCGGGCTGATATCCGCCTGGATGGGATTTTTGAAGGCACCTTGGAGATCGACGGCAACGTGCTGGTCGGTGAAACCGCCAAGATCACAGCGGACATCCACGGCAAAAATGTCTCGATCGCCGGAGCGGTACGCGGCAACGTCAGCGGAAAGCGCGTTCAGCTTCTGCGGACGGGCCGTGTATGGGGCGATATCAGCGCGTCGGCCATCACCACCGAAGAAGGCGCGTTCATCGACGGCAAAATCAAGATGGTAAGCCACGAAGCCGGGCAGGATTACGATCTGTCGTCGCTGCCCCTGCCCGACGAGATCGAGCCAGATCAGACCGGCTTGCCCGGCGCTATGCCGCAAGAAGAAACGTCTGAGGTGGGCTAGCAGCACGAACCATCGTCATGACACAGGCTGTGTAACGGGTCGGCACAGCCCGCCAGATCGCTTTGCTGAGCACGTAAACTCGATGGTATAATCAAATCTAGTTGACCGACCGCCGTCATCACCCAGCCGGAATTACAGATATTCCAGGAATCCTTTCATGATTAAAGTCAATATCGACAGCATCCGCGTGAGCTTGATGTCGCAGCTCCGCGTCGTCATTCTCAAAGATCCGGTTAGCAGCAAGTACCTGCCGATTTTCATCGGCCCGTGCGAAGCGGAAGCCATCGCCGTCAAGCTGCAAGGTATGGCTATGGAACGCCCGCTGACGCACGACCTCATGAAGTCTATCCTCACCGAGCTGGGCGGTCAGGTGAAGCACATCGTCGTCAACGATCTCCGGCAAGATACCTTCTTTGCCCAAATTGTGCTGGACCTAAACGGCGAAACCCATCAGATCGATTCACGGCCCAGCGACGCGATTGCCCTGGCCGTGCGCCTCGAAGTACCAATCTATGTCGAAGACTCCGTGATGGAGCGGGCAGGCATCATGCCCGACGAAGAAATTGACAGCGAAGCAGCATCCAACGCGGAAAATCAAGAAGGCTCCGGCCATCTGAGCATTTTCGAGGACTTTGTCGAATCGTTGGATCTCGACGACCTCGACTCGGAAGACGACGAAGAGTAGCTTTTCTCGATCGTTTACCTGAAACAGACGGGGCTGCTCCAATTGAGCCGCCCCGTTTTTAGCATCATTGTGCCTTAGACATACGTCTCGTTCATGCACCAAAAGGCATCATGAGCCAACAAGACCCGATCTTCGCGCAGCCCGATCGACTGGCCCCGCACAGCGTAGAAGCGGAAGAAGCGCTGCTGGGGTCCATCCTGATCAACCCTAACGCACTGAACGATGTCGCGTCCTTTTTGCAGGCCGACGATTTTTTCATTGTGCGCAACGGGTGGGTCTGGGAGACGATCCAGCGCCTGCACGAGCGCAACGACGAAATCGACTATGTGACCGTCGTCGAGGAACTGCGCCAGCAGTCGCGCCTGGAAGAAATCGGCGGCGCAGCCTATATCACCTATCTGATCAACCATACCCCGTCGTCCATCTATGCTGAGGCGTACGGGCGCATCGTCGAGCGTGCGGCGCTGCGCCGCCGCCTGTTGTCCTCGGCCAGCGAAATCGCGCAGCTTGCGCACGAAGAAAGCGCGGACATCAACGAAGTCGTGGACCGTGCCGAAGCGTCGTTGTTCGCCGTCACCGAGCGGCGGCTCATGCGCGAGCTGGTCCCGATGCGTATCGCCATCAGCGACTACTACGACCGCATCGAAAATCTCTACGAGCGGCGCGGCGAGCCGCTGGGCGTGCCGACCGGCTTCAGCGATCTCGACCACCTGCTCGGTGGTCTGCAAAAATCCGACCTCGTGATCGTCGCGGGCCGTCCCGGTATGGGTAAGACGTCGTGGCTGCTGACTACGGCGCTCAACGCGGCGCGTCTGGGCCGGGCGCGCGTCGCCATCTTCAGTCTCGAAATGAGCAATGAGCAGATCGTCCAGCGCCTCGTCTCGTCCGAGACGGGCATCAGCACGCACAGCCTGCGCCTGGGTGAGCTGGACGAACGCGAGTGGGCGCTTTTTGTCGAAGCGACCGCCAATCTCAGCAGCGTACAGATCTTTCTGGACGACACCCCTGCCCTGTCGCCCCTCCAGATGCGGACCAAATGCCGCCGCCTCTACAGCGAACACGGGCTGGATCTGGTCATGGTGGACTACTTGCAGCTTATGACCGGCGGCGCGGGGCACAGCGAAAACCGAGTGCAGGAAATCAGCCACATCTCGCGTAACCTGAAGCAGATCGCCCGCGAGCTAAACGTGCCGGTGCTGGCGGCTGCGCAGTTGTCGCGCGCGGTCGAGCAGCGCCAGGACAAGCGCCCGCAGCTTTCGGACCTGCGCGAATCGGGTAGTATCGAGCAGGACGCGGACATTGTGCTCTTTATCTACCGCGACGAGGTGTACAACGAAAACACCGAGCGGCCAAACCAGGCAGACGTGATCGTCGCCAAACACCGTAACGGGCCAACCGGAACGATCACGCTCTTCTTCCGCAAGGAACTGACCCAGTTCTCCAATTTGAAGAAGATCGACATGGACCTGGCCGGGTTCTAAAGCCACCGGGCATCCAACAACGGATAGAACAGCGAGCCGGGGCGAGGGGACACCTGATGCGAGTATTTAGCGGATTTCCACCGGGCAAGACACGCACGGTGGCGCTGCCGAACCTGTTTTTTACCGAGTTACTGCAAAGCATTGACGATCTGGCGGAAATGAAGCTTACGCTGTACTGCTTCTGGGCCCTGCACCAGCAGGACGGGCAGTACCGCTATGTCATCCGCCGCGAAGTGCTGGACGATGCCGTGTTTCTCGGCGGCATCGACACTGATGCGGCCAAAGCCCGCGAGCGCACGCTAGAAGCCTTCGAGCGTGCGACGGCACGCGGCACGCTGCTGCATGTGACGGTCGAAGGCGTGGCCGCGCCGGAAGATCTCTATTTTCTGAACACGACGCGCGGGCGCAATGCCATCCAGGCCATCGAGCAGGGCCGCTTCACCTATGGCGGTCGAGACTGCCCCGTTGCACTGGTTGTGGAACGCCCTAACATTTTCGCGCTGTACGAACAGAACATCGGCTCGCTGACGCCCATGATCGCAGAACAGCTCAAGCAGGCCGAAGACGAGTACCCGGCTGAATGGATAGAAGAGGCGATCAGACTCGCGGTCGAGCGCAATGCCCGCAACTGGCGGTACGTCTCGGCCATCCTCAACCGCTGGCAGACGGAAGGAAAAGATGGTGGACAGCCTACACAACCAACTGAGGCGGATCACTACCGGTATATCCGTGGGGAATACTCAGACATCATCGACTACTAGCGGCGCTAACAAGGACATCTGTCCCATCTGCGGCGGCATGGGATATGTCACGCATGACGTGCCGCTCGACCATCCGCACTTTGGCAAGGCGTTCCCGTGCGTATGCCAGCAGGAAACCATCGCCGCGCGGCGTAACACGCGCCTGCGCGAGATGAGCAATCTCAGCGCCGTTGCGGACAAGACATTCGACTCATTCCTGCTAGATCTGCCCGGCTTTAATGAGTCGCAGCTTTCGACGCTGCGTGCAGCGCATAGTCTCGCCCTAGACTATGCGCACAATCCCCAGGGCTGGCTGCTGTTTCAGGGCACCTATGGCAGCGGGAAAACGCACCTTGCCGCCGCCATTGCCAACGAAGTACTTGCGCGGGGCCAGGACGTGATCTTTATCACAACGCCCGACCTGCTCGATCATTTGCGCTCCACCTTTGGTCCCGATTCCAACGTGGAGTATGACGATCTATTTGAGCAGGTGCGCGCCACACGACTGCTGATCCTTGACGATCTCGGGGCGGAAAGCCCGACCGCCTGGGCGCAGGAAAAGCTCTACCAGTTGATCAATCACCGCTACTTGAACCGCTTGAACACGGTGATCACAACTAATGTTGAGCCGGAAAACATCGATCCGCGCGTGCGCAGCCGCTTGATGGATCATCATCTCACGCGTCCGATCAACCTCAACGTCCCCGACTTCCGCGCCGCCGCGCCGCTGCCCGAACAAAGCCCGATTTCCGGCCTGAACCTCTACGGCGACATGGTGTTCGAGACGTTCGATCTGCGCCAGGGCGACCTCGTTCCGAAGGATCGCCACAACTTGCAGGAAGCCTATGACATCGCCCTGTCCTATGCGAAAGATCCGGATGGCTGGCTAACCCTCATGGGCGGATCGGGCTGCGGCAAGACGCACCTCGCGGCGGCCATCGCCAACTACCGCGCGCGCCTGGATGAACCTGCGATCCTCGTCACCGCCTCCGATCTGCTCGATTATCTGCGTGCCGCGTTCGGGCCGAGCAGCAGCACGTCCTATGACAAACGTTTCGCGGAACTGAAGTCGATCCCTATGCTGGTCATCGATCAGCTTGATCTCACCAACCCATCACCGTGGGCGCTGGAAAAGCTGCGCCAGATCGTCAACCACCGCTATGTGGCCCGTCTGCCCACCGTCTTCACCACGGCGCAGGAGTTCGCCACGCTCGATCCGGTGATCCGCAGCCGTCTGGCCGACACGCGCCGCAGCCACGTCTTTCTGATCACCGCGCCGGACTACAAAGGCGGCGGGCGGCGCTATCCCGGCTACTAATGCACTTCACGGCACTCAGCCAGCAAAAAAGCCCGGCCAATGATGCGCCGGGCTTTGGTTTTAAATGGAGAGAATGGAAGGTTAAACGCGGTCGCCCAGGCGGCGTTCCTTGCCCGCCAGGAGATTATAGATGTTGCTGCGGTGACGAATGAAGATCATCCACGCCACGAACAGGTACAGGCTGTAGACCGGCTCCAGCACGTTCAGGCCGATCAGAACCAGGATTGCCACCGCCGCCGCTGCGACCGAGGTCAGCACCGCCAGCGACACGTAGCGTGTCAGCAGCACAACCGCCGCCGCCACCGCCAGCACGATGACCACCAGGAACGTGGGAGCCAGCAGCAGGAACGTCCCGCTGGCGGTCGCCGCCCCCTTGCCACCCTTGATGCTGCCGGTGATGATCGTCGCCAGGAACGACCAGTTGTGCCCGGCCACCACGGCCACCGCGGCCAGCACGCTCGCTGCCGCCGTATTATCGGGCATCACGGCACGCGCCAGCAGCACGGCCAGCACGCCCTTCAACCCGTCCCAAAGCCATACCAGCGCGCCATATTGAATGCCGCAGGCCCGCGCGACGTTGGTCGCGCCCATATTCCCGCTGCCCACCTTGAAGATATCGACCCCCTTCACCTTACCGACGATATACGCGGTCGGGAACGAGCCGATGAGATAGCCAACGACGATAATTGCAACGATGATGACCAGATCCATACCACACTCTCCAAAAAGCTGCGGGTTCACACTCTAAGAAACACGCGTAACCAATACAGGATACGATCTAATTTCCCCAATGTGCATTACAGTATTCTGAAATTCATAAAAAAACTTGCCTCTATCCGGGGTCAACGTTAAAAACAACATTACGCGTGGAGTGGAGTACTACGCGAGCAAACCGAGCTTTTCCCCATTTGCATCCGACATCAAGATAGGTGAAGTCGTCGCGTGAATACGGATTCTATCAGTTTCTCGCCCACGATCACAGTCGTTGATGACGATCCCAGCCTGCTGAATGTGATGACAATGCTGCTTCAGCACATCGGGGCAGTGCCGATCACATTCCCGGATGGCGTTTCGGCGCTCAATCATCTCAAGCAAAATACGCCCGACCTCATTATTTTGGATTTAATGCTGCCGGATATCAATGGGCTGGACGTACTGCGTATCGTGCGCCGAATGCGCCATCTCGACTATACGCCCGTGCTCATCATGACCGCCTACGCCGATCCCGACTTCGTCCGGCAGGGCATGGAGCTGGGCGCAGACAGCTACGTGACCAAACCTTACCTTGCCAACAGTCTGATCGACCACGTACGACTGCTGCTGAAGGTCGGTCGCCGCCCGTCGAAATCTAGCCCGCCGCCCAGCCTAGACAAATCGTCCTGACTCCCTCAGCGCGTCAATTGCCGGGTTTTCGCAGGGACGTTATGATATGCACAGAGAAGCCCATTTACTGTTGACGCGCGTGAGGGGAGATAGTGCAGTATGCAGATGCGTCCTTGGTGGACCCTGTTACTTCTCGTCTGCCTGATCCTTCTGGTGACGGCCTGCGAGTCGAACGAAACTCAGACGCCGTCGCCGCAAGCCCAGGGTGATGTGGCGCTGAACCAACCGACCCGAACCGTGAAGCCCATCGTAAGTTTCACGCCTCGATTCACGGCGACCCCCCTGCCCAGCACCACACCGTTCCCATCACAAACGCCGCAAGCGACCGCTACCCTTGCACCGCCCACGGCCACGCTCAGCCCAACTCCGTCACCGACCGCGACGGCGTCCGGCATCATTCAGTCCAACCAGAGCGTGAATCTGCGCGATGGTCCCGGCGCGGATCAGCCAGTGGTCACTGCCGTCGCGCCGGGCACGGAGGTCGGCGTGCTGCGCACCAAGACGGATGACGCGGGACGCACATGGTACGAGATCGCCATTGAGGACGACGACGGCAATGTTCAGCGCCTATGGGTGCGTGGCGACCTGATCGAGACGAACTTTGACGATATCGTCGCGGGGCAGGCCGCTGCCGAGGTCGAAGATACGACTGACGAACCGGATAACCGGACGCCGCCGACCCCCACCGGGCCGACGCGCACCCCGGGCGCGACACCCGTCGCGGGTGCAGTGAAGATCCTGGCCTACTGTGAGCAGAAAGTCGTCCGGCCCCCAACGCCCACCACCAATGACGAAGTGTACATCGAGTGGAGCTGGTACGTCGCGGCTGAAGACCTGATGCAGCAGCACCTCGATAATGCGCGCTATGAAGTCAGTCTCGACGGCAAGCCGCTGCTTGACTGGGATCAGTACGCCAGCGACACCCGGCGCGAGCAGGGTCGCTGGATCGTGTACTGGTACTACCCGGTGGGCCGTCTGGAAGCGGGCGAGCATACTGTGACGTATCACCTCAGTTGGGATGAAGCGATCACCGACGGCTACGACGACTTTGGCCCCGGCACGTCCACAACGACGAACGACGGCACCTGTACTTTCACCGTCAACGAGGCCACACCCTAGCGAGCCACTTCTTTCCGCAGTACGCGCCACCCAGACCAGGCTCCGATACGGGGCCTGGTTGCGTGTTGGCAACCCATCATGCCCGATCCTCCCCAAAGGTCACTTTCGCTCAACAAAATCTTAACATATGATAGTACCTGCGCGGAGGATGGAGCCGGATGAGGATGTCAAGTTATGGCAGCACCCGCACGTGAGGAGCTGGTCGAACGTCTGCACGATTCAAAAGCACGGGTTCGGCGTCAGGCGGTGCGCAAGCTGGCCGCGACACGCGATCCTTCTGTGATCCCCCTGTTGCGAACGGCATATATGAGCGACGAAGACGACAGCGTGCGCGACGCGGCGCACGAGGGTCTGTCCATGTTCAGAGCGATGGAATCGGGCGGTTCGAGCCGGTCGTTTCCGGTCAGTGATGTCGTTCTGAGCCGGGCGCTGCGCGTGCTGCTGATCCTGTTCGTCGTATCGCTGTTGGCGAACGGCGTGTTGATCGGCATCAACGCATTGGGTGGCGACGGTGAAAGCGACGAAACCACCACGCCGCGTACCGAACTGATCGATGCGTTCAGCGTGCGGCTCGATCAAGCCGCCGAAGACGCAAAATCCCTGCGTGCTGAAATCGAGCATCACAACGAAACCGACGAGGTCGTCTGCGCCGCGACGTTCAGCCGCCCCGAGCCGTATCTGCTCAGCGATGCGGACCGCAGCGCGTACTCCGATTTGGCCGCCATCGCAGACAGCTTCAACCCCGCCCTGACTGAGCTTCAGCAGGCGCAGGCGGCCTGGGACACGATCTGCCAGCAGCAAACAGCCTCGCTCATCCAGGGCATTGAGGCGCTCAAACACCTGGATCATGTGGAAGCCGTCGTAGACGCGACACGAGTCGCGCTCGACACGGCCATGCAGGCGCCAGTCTTCACGCCGACTCCGCCGCCCACCGCCACGTCAGCCCAGCCAGATATATCCGCAACCGAAAGCGCCGTCGAGCCAGAAGCCCCGGCGACGCTGGAGCCCGGCGTCACGCCGACCGGTGCGCCGCCCAGTGCCGCGCCTACACTGCCCCCAACACCCGCGCCGACCGGCACACCGACCATCACGCCAACGGTCACGCAGACGCCCCTGCCGTACCCGAACCTGGACTACGACACCATTCTGCGCCAGCTTTCGGACCGTCTGGTCATCGTTGGCGATTTGCAAAATTCGTACCAGACGGGCATGATCGACTACTGGAAACGCGCCCTTCAGGGTCAGGCCGTCAGCCTCACCATCTGCACTTTCCCTGAATGGCCGGACTATTTCTTCTGGAACGATGCGCAGCGCGCCGAACTTGAACGCACCGATGTGGCCGATCCGGAGTTGGAACAGGCCGTAACGTTCGTCAACGCCGGGTTAGACAGCGCGCTGCCTGCACGTGAGCTGTTTGAATCGTCATGCCAGTCACAAACATTAGCCAGCACTGCCGATCAGGGTCTTTCCCTGGCGGAACAGGCCGTTTCGGACTTCTCCGACGCGCAGAAATTGATCGAGCAAATTCGCGGGCGGCCCTAAGATGAACGTGCGGAACCGGCGCGCGAGCCTCGTCGCTGCCCTCATCGTCGTCGTCCTGCTGCTCGCAAGCGTATCCCGCACAGCGGCGCAAAGCGGAGATCCGGTCAACCAGCCGTCCGGCGGTGTCACGATCCACATCGTACAGCGCGGCGAGAATCTATTCCGCATCGCCATGCAGTACGGTACGACCGTCGATGCGATCAGCGCCGCCAACGGCATCACCGACCCGCGCCTGATTGCGGTCGGCCAGCGCCTGCTCATCCCCAACGCGCAGGTCAATGCCACTGGCGCGCAGGTGGTGCACGTCGTCCAACCGGGCGACACAATCGATACGCTCACCCGCGTCTATCACACCACCGCCGCCGAACTGGCGGCAGCGAACTCGCTCACAAATCCGCAGCAGATGTACATCGGGCAGGTCTTGAACGTCAGCCAGGGCACAGCCACGGCGGATGCGTCCGTCTCTGGCGTGCCCTACCGCGTCGCGCCCGGTGACAATCTCTTCCGCATCGCGCTCGACCATCACATTACGCTGAATACGCTGCTCGAAGCCAACGATCTCACCCTGCCCGCCACTCTGTTCCCCGGCCAGCGGCTGTGGATTCCCACCACCAGCGCAACTGAGGCGGTCGCGGATCTGCCCCTGCCGTTCGGAGCTTTGGCGGTGCTGCCAACGCCGCCCGTGCAGGGCCAGACGGTCGAGGTTCACGCCGCGCTGACCGGATCCGGCACGGTCAGCGGCACGTTCCTGGGCAATCCGCTCGTGATTCTGTCTCAGGATGGCGTGAATTTCTACGCGTTGGTCGGCATCGACCGTTTCACCCAGCCCGGCATTTACCCGCTCGTCCTCAGCGCCGCCGGGCAAGACGGCACACAAAGCACCCTGACCCTGCGCGTTAAAATCGACTCCGGCGGCTACGGCTCGGAAACGATCGATCTGGAAGCGGCGATGCTGGACCTGCTGAACCCGACGATCACCGAACCGGAATGGCAGCGTTTGGTGTCCGTCACCAGCGCCTATACCCCC
>NZ_DAISHJ010000142.1:0-11988 GCF_036822615.1 Aggregatilinea sp.
GGCGCTGCGCGGTCCGCTGCCCGTGGCGCAGGGGGCGCCGGGCGCACAGGGCGACGCACTGCCGCCCGTCGTGGTGGAAACGTCACCGCTGGCCGGGGAAGAACTGTCCCTGGATGGCACGGTGACGTTTTATTTCGATCAAGCGATGGATCCGGAGACAGTCGGTGCCGCGTTTGAGCGGGATCCGCTCATCGGGGGCACGCTGAGCTGGCCGACGGACAGCACTGCCGTGTTCACGCCCGAAGAAGGGGTGTTGGCGCGCGCGACCGAGTATAGGTTTACCATCACCACCGCTGCGACCTCGGCGGACGGCGTGCCCATGGAAGAGCCGTTCACGCTGACGCTGCGAACGGTCGGTTATCTGGAAGTGACCGAAGTGCTGCCGAACGATGGCGCGGAAGTCGTCGTGGGGCAGACCTTTACCGTGGTCTTCAACCGGCCCGTCGTGCCGCTGGTGTCGGTGGAGGACATGGGCGATCTGCCGACTCCGCTGACCTTCGATCCGCCGGTGGTGGGCGAGGGCGAATGGCTCAATACGTCGATTTACGTGTTCACGCCCACGGAGCCATTGATCGGCGGCATGACCTACACCGCGACGGTCAAGGCCGGGCTGGAAGATGTGACCGGCGGCGTGCTGCAAGACGACTACAGTTGGAGCTTCACCACTGCCGCGCCGCGCGTGACCGACGTGACGCCCGGCGGGGACACGTCGAACGTCAGGCTGGAAACGGCGGTGACGGTCACGTTCAGCCAGCAGATGGATCACGCCACGACCGAAGCCGCGTTTACGCTCGCGCGGCCTACCCCCGATTACGTGCAGCCGACGCTGGCACCCGCGCCTGAACCCGGTCCGCCTTCGCAGGCAACGCTCCCGCCAGGGGCGGAATCCGTCGCGGGGACGTTCTCGTGGAGCCAGGGCGATACCAAACTGACCTTCCAGCCCGACGAGATGCTCGATCTGGGGCAGCAGTACATGTTCCTGGTCGATGCGAACGTGGCGACGAGCGCGAACGGCGCGCGGCTGGCGGAAAGTTACATGACCGGGTTCACCACCGTGCCGCTGCCCGCGATCCTGTACACGTCGCCCTCGGACGGCACGCCGGACGCCTATCCCTACGGCGGCTTTTCGATCACGTTCGCCAGCCCGATGGACATCGACAGCCTGAAGGACAAGGTGATCATCGAGCCGGAGCCGTGGCGCGAGTTCGATACCTATTTCTACGACTACGACAACACGTACCAGCTTTCGTTCGATACCGAGCCGAGCACGGAATACACGATCACGATCCTGCCCGGCATGATGGATCGCTATGGCAATACCATCGACGAGGGGCTGGTCGTCAACTACCGCACCGCACCGTACGATCCCGAGTTGACGCTGCAAGTGCCGGGCCGGGCGGGGCTGTACAGCGCGTACAACCCGTCGACGCGCGTCTTCCTGACGCACCGCAACGTCTCGCGCGCGGATCTGAGCCTGTGGCACGTGTCGCTGCCGACGTTGGCCGAGCTGACCGCGTACGACGCGTGGGATGCGTGGTCGTCGTATACGCCCGGTCCCTCCGATCTGCTGCGCGAATGGTCGATCGACCTGAGCAGCCAGCAGGATCAGCGCCGTTATGAACTGCTGTACATCTCCGACACGGGGCCGAGCGGCATTTCCAACGTGCAGTGCCTTAGCGCGCCCGATACGCAGATCAAAGTGGGCGACGTGGCGATCGTCACGCAGGAAGACAACCGCCCGCTGAACGTCCGCCAGGAGCCGAACCTGACCGCGCAGACGGTGGTCCAAGTGCTGCCGGGCGATACATTCCAGGTGATCGACGGGCCGCGCTGCGAAGGCGGCTACCTGTGGTGGCAGGTCCGGCTGGACAACGGCACGGTGGGCTGGTCGGCGGAAGGCGACCAGGATCACTACTACTTCGCGCCGCTGTTGACGACGCCGGAAGATCCCAACCTGCCCGGCAGCGCGGCGGCGCCTGAGTCGCTGGCTCCCGGCGCGTACTATCTCGAAGTAAGCGCGCCGGAGACGGCTGAGGACGGCTACGATCCGCAGCGGCACCTGATGATCGTCTCCAACGTCAACGTCACCATGAAGTACAGCCCCAAGACGGCGCTGGCGTGGGTGACGGACCTGGAAACCGGGGAACCGGTCGCCGGGGCGCAGGTGATCTTCTACAACGGGAGCTACAACCCCATCGGCCAGGGCGTCACGGACAGCACCGGGTTGGCGGCGGTGAACCTGCCGGACCTGGACGAGACATACATGTACTCGACGCTGTACGCCACGGTCAACGACGGCGGGTTGTTCGGCTTCGCGCAGAGCAACTGGACGGACGGCATCACGCCGTGGCAGTTCGACGTTTCCACCGACTACCAGCCGGAAGATCTGTTGGTGTACCTCTACACCGATCGCCCGATCTACCGCCCGGATCAGCCGGTGTACTTCAAGGGCATCGTGCGCAACCGGGACGACGTGATCTATACCGTTCCGGCGCTGAGCGAAGTGCCGATCAAGATCTACGACGACCGGGGCGAGCTGATCTACGAACAGACGCTGCCCGTCACCGCCGAGGGTTCGTTCAGCGGCGAGATGACGCTGGATGCCGACGCCCCGCTCGGGTACTACCGCATCGTGGCGGAGCTGCCCAGCAACAACCGCGACAGCTTCAGCGTGAGCTTCAGCGTGGCGGAATATCGTGCGCCGGAGTTCCAGGTAAGCGTCGTGGCGGACCAGACCGAAGTCGCGCAGGGCGACACGATCCGCGTGCTGGTCGAGGCGAGCTACTTCTTCGGCGGCGCGGTCTCCAACGCGGACGTCAGCTACAGCGTGCTGTCGAAGGACTACTATTTTAACTACAGCGGCCCCGGCTACTGGTCGTTCGTAGATAACAACTACGACAACTACGCGCCGGAGTACTACAGCTCGACCGGCGAGGCCATCGTCGAAGGCCAGGGCCAGACCGACGAGATGGGCCGTTACCTGATCGAGATCCCCGCCGACCTGGGCGACAAGGGCATGAGCCAGACGTATACCATCGAGGCGCGCGTCACGGACGAGAGCGATCAGCTCGTGGCCGGGCGCGTCGAGGTGGTGGTGCACCAGGGTCTCGTCTACGTGGGCCTCCAGCCGGAGGAATACGTGGGGCAGGCCGAGAAGGAAAACACGATCAACGTGCTGGCGGTGGACTGGGACGGCAACCCCGTCGCGGGCCAGGACGTCGAGTACGAGGTCGTGGAGCGGCGCTGGTTCAGCGTGCAGGAAGAAGACGAGATGGGCCGCACCGTCTGGACGTGGGACGTGGAGGAGAACCCCGTCGAAGGGGCGACCGGCACGGTGACCACGGACGAGGACGGGCTGGCGCACGTCGTCTTCACACCGCCCTACGGCGGCGTGTACAAGGCGTACGCGCGCACGACCGACTCGGCGGGTAACAAGGTCATGTCGAGCGCGTTCATGTGGGTGAGCGGCAGCAGCTTCATCAACTGGCGGCAGGAGAACTCCAACCGCATCCAGCTCATCACCGACAAGGACGAGTATCAGGTCGATGATACGGCGGAGATCCTGATCGCCAGCCCGTGGCAGGGCACCGCGTACGCCCTGATCACGGTCGAGCGCGGCGACATCCTCCAGCGCGAAGTGCTGCGCCTGGACACGAACAGCACGGTCTACCGCCTGCCGATCACGGGCGAGTTTGCGCCCAACGTGTTCGTCAGCGTGATGCTGGTCAAGGGCGTGGACGAGAACAACCCCACGGCGGCCTTCCGCATGGGCATGACGCAGATCAACGTGGACACCAGCCGTCTGGTGATGGACCTGGAAGTGACGCCGAACGTGGACGTCGATGCCGGGGAATTTGCCGGACCGGGTGACACCGTGGAATACACCATCAAGGCGACCGACTGGCAGGGCAGCCCGGTTCCCAACGCGGAAATCGGCGTGGGCCTGACCGATCTGGCCGTACTGAGCATCGCGGACGCCAACAGCGCCGACCTGCTGCCGTACTTCTACTCCGAGCGCGGCGTGAGCGTGGCGACGGCGTCGCCGCTGACGATCAGCGTGGACCAGGCGACGCAGGTCATCATCGACACGATCAAGGGCGGCGGCGGTGGTTACGGCGAGGGCGGCATCTTCGACGTGCGCCAGGAATTCGTGGACACGCCGCTGTGGGCCCCGGACCTGATCACCGACGAAAACGGCGAGGCGACGGTATCCGTCGTGCTGCCGGATAACCTGACGACGTGGCGGCTCGACGCGCGCGCGGTCACGACCGGCGCAGACGGGCCGATGCTGGTCGGGCAGACGACGTTCGACCTGCTGAGCACCAAGCCGGTGCTGATCCGCCCGGTGACGCCGCGCTTCTTCGTGGTGGACGACCAATCCACGCTGGCGGCGGTGGTCAACAACAACACCGACGAGGCGTTGGTGGCCGAGGTGACGCTGGAAGGCACCGGCTTCCGCGTGGCGGAGGGCACGGACCTGACGCAGACGGTCAGCATCCCGGCGAAGGGCCGCGTGCGCGTGAACTGGCCGGTCCAGATCCTGGACGTGGGCAGCATCGACGCGACGTTCTACGCCAACGCGGGCGACGGGCAGTATACCGACGCCAGCAAGCCGCCGCTGGGCCAGGGCGACGATCAGACGCTACCGGTGTACAAGTACGAAGTGCCGGAGACGGTAGGCACTGCCGGGACGCTTTACGGCCCCGAAGCCAGCAGCCGCACCGAAGCCGTCGCGCTGCCGCACCGCTTCGACGTGACGCAGGGCGACCTGACGATCCGGCTGGATCGTTCGCTGGCCTCCGCGACCATCGACGGGCTGACGTGGCTGCGCAACTACCCGTACTACTGCATTGAGCAGATCATCAGCCGCTTCCTGCCTAACGCGATCACCTATCGCGCGCTGCAGGATCTCAACATCGACAACGCCGAGCTTGAAGCGAATCTGTCCGTGCAGGTGAATTACGCCTTGCAGCGGCTGTATTCGCAGCAGAAGGTAGACGGCGGGTGGGGGTGGTTCCCGCAGGACGAATCCAACCCGCTCGTGACGGCCTACGCGATCATCGGTCTCGTGGAAGCACAAAATGCGGGCTACGCCATCGACCAGGACGTGCTGTCGGGGGCGGTCCAGTTCGTGCAGGGATCGCTGATCGACGTGCGGCAGGTCGAAACGACGTGGCGGCTGAACCGGCAGGCGTTCCTGCTCTACGCGCTGGCGCGCGCCGGGCAGAGCGACGTGTCGCGCACGGTCCAGCTTTACGAGCAGCGCGACGTGATGCACTACTACGCGCAGGCGTATCTGGCGATGACGTTCCACCTGATCGATCCCACCGACAACCGCGCGATGGACCTGATCAGCAACATGTCGAACGGCCTCGTTATGAGCGCGACGGGCGCGCACTGGGAAGAAGCGGACACCGACTGGTACAACTGGAACACCGACACGCGCACCACCGCGCTGGGCCTGATGGCGATGGTCCAGATCGATCCCGAAAACCAGATGATCCCCAACGTCGTGCGCTGGCTGATGGTCGCGCGGAACGCGGATCACTGGGAGACGACGCAGGAAACGGCCTGGGCGGTGATGGCGCTGACCGAGTGGATGGTCGTCAGCGGCGAGCTGTACCCGGACTATACGTTCGGCGTGACGCTCAACGGCGACTCGCTGGCGCTGGACGATAACACGGCCTCGCCGGATAACGTTCAGGATACGGAAACGCTGCGGATCGAAGTGGCGGATCTGCTTCAAGACGAGGCGAACGCGCTGACGATCAGCCGCAGCGCGGGCGACGGCAACCTGTACTACACCGCGCACCTGACGGCTTACCTGCCCGTGCCGGAAGTCGAGGCGCTGGACCGGGGCATCATCCTGGTGCGCAAGTACAGTCTGGTGGGCGATCCTGACGCCGCGCCGATCGAGTCGGCGGAAGTTGGGCAGGCGGTGCAGGTGTCGCTGACGATCATCGCGCCGAGTGACCTGCACTACGTCGTGATCGAAGACCCGATCCCGGCGGGTTCGGACGCGGTCGATACGCAGTTGAACACGACCAGCGTCGTCGGCACGCAGCCAGAACTGACCCGCGCCAACCAGCGCGAGGGCTGGGGCTGGTGGTGGTTCTCCAACATCGAGATGCGCGACGAGAAGGTGGTGCTCTACGCCACGTATCTGCCGCGCGGCACCTACCAGTTCAACTACGTGATCCAGCCGGGCATGGCGGGCGTGTACAACGTGATCCCGGCCACCGGGCAGGAGTTCTACTTCCCGGAGGTCTACGGGCGCACGGCGGGTACGACCTTCACCATCACGGGCGGCACGGAATCGGGTGCAATGGAACCGGCGGAAGAACCGACCGCCACGGCGGAGCCGGACGCGACCGAAGCCGCGCCGGAACCGGTCCCCACCGAGGACGTAACTGTCGAGGCCACGGCTGAGGCGACTGCCGACGCGGGATAAATATCCCCAAGCTGCAACGTATGCAGGGGCGCGATCACCGGATCGCGCCCCTTTTTTGTGTTCCGGTACAGCGTCAGGGCAAAAGCTGCTGCTTGAGCACGCCCGCCAGCCAGTGCTCGTATTCGTCGTCGGACCAAGCCGCTGTGCCGACCAGCTCCTGATACACTTCCGCACGCGTCAGCGCCAGGAAGATGTCGGCGGCGCGCTCGGGATCCAGATCGGGGTGCAGGTGGGGGGCCATGCCCGCGACGAACCGTGAGAGATTCGCGCGGCGACCGCCCAACGCCTCGGCCAGTTCGGCGGCGGCTTCGGGATCGGCGGCGGCGGCGCTGTGATAGACCGCAATCAGAGCGGCGCTGGCTTCCCATTGGCGGCGCGTGGCGTGGGCAGCCATCTCCAGGCGGCGCGCGGGATCGGGCTGCTGCGCGGCCTGGGCGTAAATTTCGCGCTGGCCCGATTCGCTGTGCCACGCCTGCCGGATCGCGCGCAGGATGCCGCGCTTGTTGCCGAAGATGGCATACACCGTGCTGACGCCGACGCCTGCTCTGGCGCTGATGGCCTCGATGGTGGTGGCGACGTAGCCCTGATCCAGAAACAGATCGCGGGCTGCGTCCACGATGAGCTGCTGTGTTGCCAACGCCTGACGTTGGCGGTGGGTGAGGGGCTTGTTGACATTTTCCATGGAGTCAGTATATCATACTTCTACTCAGTAGAGTGAAACTCTATAGAATGGAGCAATACTATGCCCTCGGAATCCAACAAAGCTCGCATCGTTGACTTTATCGAGAGGGCCTTCAACCAGGGAGATCTCTCCCCGATTGATGGGCATTTCACGCCCCATGCCGTTGATCACCAGGAGCCGCCGGGAACCGACTTCAGCGTACACCTCAAAGAAGTGATCACGGCGCTGCGCACCGCTTTTCCCGATCTACATCTGGAAATCCACGATATGCTCGAAGAGGGGGACCTCGTCGCCTTCCGCTCAACCATGACTGGCACGCAACGCGGGCCGCTGGTTATGGGCCCGATGCACATTCCGCCTACCGGACGCCATATTTCCGTCGCCCACATGCATTTCATCCGCAGCGAAGGCGGCCAGACCACCGACTTGTGGCACGTCTGGGATCTGGCGGGTATGATGCGGCAGTTGGGTGTCATGCCCCAACAAGACGCCCGGCCTGTTTAGACGTCACTTTTTGCGCGGCACGGCCAGTCATCGACTCTGCGTCGAATAGGCCGCGCCGCGCCCCCGTGAGGAGAGTTCCGTGATGCAGCCTGCACCCGTCAAGCCGACCATCGCGTTCGACGTGCTCGACCAGATCGACGTCCGCGTGGGCACCATCGAGCGCGTCGAGGACGTGGACGGCTCCGACAAGCTCATGCGCCTGATCGTCAACTTTGGCGATCATACACGCACAATTTTGGCCGGGATCAAAAAGGAGCGCAGCGATCCGCGCGAGATCGAGGGCAAGCAGGCGCTGTTCGTGGTGAACCTCGCGTCGCGCAAGATGATGGGCGAGCTGTCCGAGGGCATGCTGTTCGACATCGGCTATTCGGACGGCGTGACGCCCGCGCTGGCCGTGCCGGAGCACCCCGTGCCGGACGGATCGCGGGCCGGGTAACGCAGTAGCGCGACCTCACCCCGTTCGCATATGCGCTTCGTCCCTTTCCGATCCGGGTGGAGAGGGGCGAAAATCAGTGCCGATCCACCGCGATTTTCCTTTTCGCCGTACGTGCGGCGGAAAGATGCAAAGCCTTATTACTCCGCCGGTTCCTCGTCTTCCGCGCCGCGCTCGCGCTCGTAGTGCTGCTTGGCCTTGGCGCGGTTGCCGCAGCTTTCCATGCTGCACCAGCGGCGGCTGCGGTTGCGGCTGCGGTCGTAAAACAGCCAGCCGCAGCCCCGGTCGTCGGCGCACTGCCCGATGCGGCCCCGATCCTCGGACGTGAGCAGGTCCGCCGCCGAGCGCGCGATCGGGCCGATCATCGCGTCCAGCGCGCCGGGTGCCATCTCCCATCCCCACTCGAAACCGTCCTCCGTGGCGACCAGCGCTGCGCGCGGCAGCGTGCCCGCCAGCGCATCGTTCAGCGTCGCCATGTCTTCGTCTGACGCAGGTTGATCTTCGATCATTGCGACCACAATGCGGTAAATCGCCTCGCGCAGCACCCGCGCGCGGCCCAGCACGACCAACGCGTCCGCCGGGTGCACGTCCGCCTGGGCGAGCGCGGTTTGCGCGGCGTCGTCCGGCAGTACACCGATCTGCGCCGCCCATGCGACGAGGTCCGCGTAGGTGTTCAGGTGCTCGGTTGGGTGGGCGCTGGCGTGCCACTCGTTTGTGTTGGCAAAGTCCAGGCAGATCCACCGTTCTTCAGGGTGATAGTGCTCAAGCTGGATCATGGCCCGTTCCTGTATCTAACCGGTAAAAAATGGTTGACTGGTTAGAATAAGTGTGCTATTCTATAACTATCATAAACAGTATAGCAGGTTAGAAAACGCACTTCAAGGCAGTTGGATTAGAGGAGCATCAGATGATCCCCTGGACGCACATCGAGATCGGGCAGATTCGCATCAACGAACTGCGCCATGCGGCGGATCAACACCGGATGCAGAAGGCGCTGCGCGCCGCCGTGCTGCACGATCCGGCGTACTGCCGGGCGCTGGCCTGGGTCGGACATCGTCTCGTGGCCTGGGGCGCACGGCTTGAGCGCCGTTACAGCCACGTACAACCCGCCGCGGTGGTCACTATGCCGCCGGTGGCGCAGAAATGGGACTGCTGTTGACGCACGAAGGAGCGCACGACCGATGATCAGCCGAGTGTGGCACGGATGGACCACCCCCGACCATGCCGATGCCTACGAAAACTTGCTCAAGACCGAAATTTTCACCGGCATTCAGGGGCGCGAGATCGAAGGCTACCGGGGCATTCAGTTGTTCCGGCGCGCGGTCGATGGCGAGGAAGAATTCGTCACCGTGATGTGGTTCGACAGCCTGGACGCCGTGCGCGCCTTCGCCGGGGACGATGTCGAAGCGGCGGTGGTCCCGGCGGCGGCGCGGGCGCTGCTCTCGCATTTTGACGCGCGCTCGCAGCATTACGACGTGCGCGAAACGCAGACTTTGCTTGCACCTTAGGAGATTTCATGCCCACGAAAACGGAACTTCTGGATAGGATTCGCGCGGGGCGGGTGAAGATCGCTGCGCTGTGGGTCGGCCTGACCGTCGACGAGATGCAGCAGCCCGGTTATAACCGCGAGTGGTCGGTCAAGGATCTGATCGCGCATCTGCTGTTCTGGGAGCAGTTCATGATCGAGCACGCGCCGCGCCTGCTGGCGGGCGACTCGCTGCCGCCGTTCGAGGTGGATCCGTTCAACCGGGAAGCCTACGAGACCAACCGGGCTCGCACGCTGGACGACGTGCGAGCGGCATTCCGCGCCTCGTACCCGCAGATCGAGGCGCTGGTGAAGGGCCTGCCGGACGGCGCGCTGGATCAAAAACTGGCGGCGCTGGACGGCGCGGCGCTGGGGGATTTCGTGGCCTGGAATTCGTCGGGGCATTACGAGGAGCACATCGACGCGCTGCGCGCGTGGTCGATGCGGCTCAAGGCCGAGCGCGCGTTCACCTCTCCCAAGCGATCCTCGCTGGAGCTGGTGCGCCGCAGCGCGGTACGCCGCCAGCGCGCCCGCTAGGGGGATGGTCACGATTCGCAGTTGATCCCGTCCGGCGCGGTGACCGGCCACAGCAGCGCATCCGTGACGTGATCGGAGACGGACACCGCTTCGTACGCGAGGCGCGTGTCCGTTTCGCGGTGGCAGTCGCGCCGGACGCGCAGGTAAAAATAGGAGGCCAGCAGCAGGTAAAAGGGCAGCGCGTAGCGGAATTCCAGCCAGATCGTGCCCCATACCGCTTTGAGCAGCGTCACACTTTCCGCCTGGTTGACGCCCTTGTTGGCCACGTCGTACCGCTCGCGCCGGAGCTGCCGCACGAACAACAGCAGCGTCAGCGCCACGAGGCCGACGAGGATCAGCGCCGGGATCAGATCCACTTGTTCCCCTCCTAATGCCGCAGCTCGCGCACGTTGTCCGCGATGATCAGCAGTCCCACGGCCATCACGCCGGTGATGGCGATCTCCCAAAAGAACGTGTAAATCAGCAGCAGGGTGGAAACGATGCTCAGCGCCAATGTCGCGCGCACGATCAGCGGCTCGATCTCGCGCTGGAACAGCGCCTCGATCAGCACGAACAGGCCGAGCAGTCCCGCCAGCCCCAGCACCCAGTGGGACGTGCTCAGGTAGAGCAGCACGAAGCCCACCAGCAGCAGCCCCACGCTGAACGCCGCCCAGCTTTCGGCCAGGGCGCTCACGCGGATGTCCTCCGCGCTCTGCGGCTGGTGCACGCGACGGATATGCGCGCGCGGATCGCCGTAATCGCCCGCCTCGACCTGGGCAAGCTGGCGCTCGCACGCCTTGATGATTTCCTCGCGCTCCGCGATGCTGTCCATCAGCCCGTTCAGCGCCCGTTCGGCGGCGCGCGTTTCCGCCCAGGTGATGCGGTAGGCGTCTTCGAGATGCGGCTGGTCGCGCAGGGCGCGGGAGCGTGCATACAACTGCGCGACCTGTTCGCGCTGTACGAGCGCCTCGGCTTCTTCGCGGACCTGCATCTCGCGCAGCGCGGCCAGCTCTTCGCGCAGCACGTCGTCCATCGTGCCCGGCGGCTTGACCTTTTGCAGCCCGGCCCACCCAAGCGGGTTGTGCCATGCCCGGCGGATCGAGCCGTCGCGGTTGAACTTCGGCCCGGCGGGGGCGTTCTCGCCGGAGACAGGATCATGCGCGTAGAAGCCCCATAGGCCCCGGTATTCGGACACCCAGTCCGGCACGGGTTCAAGCAGGACGGGCGTCCAGGGTTTGTCGCCGCCCGGCCCAATGACCGAGCCGTCGCCGCGCGCGTAGTCTACAAACGGAATGCGAAACAGCCGGGCGATGTCGTTGGGCGGCGCGTCGGGATCACCCTGACGCAGCGTGATTCGCCAGAAGCGCTGAATCGCTTCCAACATGCGGATCAAGCGCTTGAACGGCGACAGGCTAACTTCGACCAGATACTCGCCGGGGGCAAAATAGCTGGCGTGCGATCCCGCCCCGGCGTAAACGACCGGATGCGTGCCGACCTTTTCCACTTCGGGATCGTCCCAGCGGCGGCGCAGGTCGTCGCCGGTATAGTCGTGCATGGCATAGGCGACCCACACCGGTTGGTGCTCGCCCGCGTCGCCCGCTTCAAGGTAGACGAAGATCTGCTCCCAGTCGGCCTCGTGATCATTGACACCGTGGAACGAGGAGCGCCAGTCGTTCATGCAGTAGAAAAACAGGTAGTGCAGCACGATGTAGCCGTCCTGCCGCAGCACCCGCCCGTAATAGGTGTAGCGCTCGTCGCGCGCCTGGATGGCGGCGTAGGCGACTTCAGCGGCGATGGTCGTGCCGCCGGGGACCGTGCCGCGCAGCAGCAGCGTGATGGTGAACAGCGCGTCCACGATGCGCGCCGTCAGCCCGACG
>NZ_DAISHJ010000143.1:0-1496 GCF_036822615.1 Aggregatilinea sp.
CGTGATCGACGTGCTCAAGGAGAAGCTCGCCGAACAGAAGATCGACGCCGACATCGACGGCCGACCCAAGCACTTTTACTCGATCTATCGCAAGATGCGCCAGCAGAACAAGAGCTTCGACCAGATCTTCGACCTGATCGCGGTGCGCATCATTGTGGACACGATTCCCGACTGCTACGCGGCGCTGGGCGTGGTGCAGATTTTGCTGGGACGCGGCATCGACCTGGATCTGACGCAGGCGATTGCGCGGGTAGCGCAGGCGCAGCCGGTCCCCGTGAGCGAGGACGTGCAGCGCGACGTGCTGGCGTTCATCGCCGGGCGGCTGGACGTGCTGCTGCACGAACAGGGCTGGGCGCACGACGTGATCGCGGCGGTGCTGGCCGAGCAGAGCGCGCGTCCGGCGCGGGTGATCGAGGGCGTGCGCGAGCTGGCGGCCTGGGTGGCGCGCGAGGACTGGTCGCCGATCCTGGACAACTATGCGCGCTGCGTGCGCATCACGCGGCCCGAAACGGAGACATATCCGGTCGATCCGGCGCTGTTCGAGGACGAGGCCGAGCACGCGCTGTTCGCCGCGTACGAAGCCGCCGCCGCGCAGCTTTCGCCGGACTCGAACGTGGGCGCGTTCCTGTCGGCGTTTGCGCCGACCGTTCCGGCCATCCAACAGTTCTTCGAAGCGGTGCTGGTCAACGCGCCGGACGCGGCGGTGCGCCAGAATCGCCTGGGGCTGCTGCAAGCGATCGCAGGCCTCGCGCACGATCGCGCCGACCTGAGCCAGCTCGCCGGGTTCTAGCCCGCAGCAAATGAGGCATTCCCGTATGGGCAGTTCACGAATTGCCCCTGCGTCAAACAGGTGTGATTTCGGTAGGGGCGTATTGCGATACGCCCCTACGTGATCGTCACTGTCCGCACCGCGACCTCACCCCCGGAGATCGCGCGTGATCCGTAGGGGCGGGGCTTGCTCCGCCCGTTTTTTTTCCTCTCGGCGAGGTGGCCTACGCGGAAAAATCTGCGTGCCGCTCGGCGTTGCGCGCCACGGCGAGGATCTGGCGCTTGACGTGCTCATCCTCGGCGCTGACCGTGTTCCCGAACCAGCTTGCGCTGAGGCACGCGTACGCGAAGACGAACGCCCGCAGCCGCCCCAGGTCCACGCCCATGCCGTCCGCCAGAATCTCGCTTACCTTGAGCATCCGCGTTTCGGAGATCACCCGGTCGTCGGCGTGTGACGGGTTGCACAGCGTATTCGCGGCGTCGTAGGAACGTTCGCCGTACAGCCCCTTCGCGTCGTAGGCCAGCCAGCCGCGCACCAGATGCCGCCGGATGTTGTGGTGTTGGATGTCGCCGTGCAGCACGCACTCGTCGCGCGCGGTCGAAAGCAGGTATTCCGCTGCCCGTGCGCCGCGCACGTAGATCGAGTTTTCGCCGGACGCCTCATCGCGCGCGGCCCGGTCGAACAGCGAGCGGAACCGTAACCGCAGCGTACGCAGCGGCGGGACAGG
>NZ_DAISHJ010000143.1:1506-8350 GCF_036822615.1 Aggregatilinea sp.
CGACCGCCTCAACCGCGCCGAGGCCGCTGCCGACGGGCCGGGGCTGGTGCAGCTTGTTCAGCACGTCCGCGATGATGCCCGCCGCGTCCAGATCCGCCCCGCGCCACACGACCTGCGCGAGTTCTTCGTCCCCGGCATATTCCAGCAGGTGCGCGCCGTCGTCGGCCTCTAACAGCCGCACCGCGCCGTGCCCGTCGAAGTAGCGCAGAGCGAGCGCGCCGTCCGCTTCGTCGCCCGCGCCCTCCGGTGTCAGCAGCTTCAGCGCGACCTTTTCGCCGCCGTTCCGGGTGGCCGCATAAACTGCGCTGCGCGGCGTTTCGGCCAGCAGCACGGGATCGGTCAGAGTCCACTGGTGCACATAATGATCGAGTTGAGTGGTCATCCATAATTTCTCCTGAGACGGCGCGATCATACCAGCAGCGCGCGGAAGCTGCTCGTGGCGGAACGCGAAATGCCCGGTTTTCCGCCTGACCGTTGACAGCGCTTCCCGTACCCCGTATACTTTTCCGTGGGTCGTGTGCGCCACACGCGGCTACACTACAAAAAGGAGGCAGCCCGGTGAACGTTTTAGCAGTAATTCTATCCAACGGTTTGATACCCGTTCCGGATCGTCATGCCGGGTTGTCCTGCTAGGTCCTCCTTTTTCCGGCCACCAGCAGACTTGATCCCCTGACGCCGTGGGTGTTGAACCAGCACTCACGGCGTTTTTCGTTGTGCGATAATCGCAACAGCACTTCAAACAGAACCAGGAACGACTCACCATGAACACGAAATCGGCGACGACGCTCGAACTGCCGAAGATTTTGGAACGCCTCACGCGCTTCTGCGCGTTTTCGGCCAGCGTGGAGCTGGCCCTCGACCTGACGCCGACGCCCTACCTGGACGAGGCGCAGGATCGCCAGCAGGAGACGACCGAAGCGCGCCTGCTGATCAACACGCACGATCACATCACGATCGGCGGCGCGCGCGACGTGCGCGGCGATGTGCTGTCGGCGGCGCGCGGATTGGCATTGGAGCCGCAAACGCTGCTCGATATCCGCGCCACGCTGCGGCAGGCGACCACGCTGCGCCGGCTGCTGTCGCGCCTGAACAACCAGTTCCCGCGCCTGGCAGAAATCGCGGAGCGGCTGGAAGAGTGCACCGCGCTTCAGGGCGAGATCAGCCGCGTGCTGGACGATACCGGGGCCGTGCAGGACTCGGCCAGCCCCAAGCTGGCGACCGTCCGGCGCGAGATGCGCATCGCGTTCGACCGGCTGCAAGGCAAGCTCTACAACATCATCCACAACCCGAACAACGGCCCCTACTTGCAGGAGCAGCTCATCACGCAGCGGCATGGACGCTACGTGATCCCGCTGCGGGCGGAGTTCAAGGGGCGTATTCAGGGTATCGTGCACGATCAAAGCTCCAGCGGCGCGACGCTGTTCATCGAACCGCTGGCGACGGTGGAACTCAACAACGCGTGGCGCGAGCTTCAACTGGAAGAAGAAAACGAAGTGCGCCGCATCTTGCGCGAGCTGTGCGACATGGTGGGGCGTGAAGGGCCGTACATCATTCGCACGGTCGAGACGCTGGCCCTGCTGGACCTCGCCTTCGCCAAGGCCAAGTATGCCGACGCGCTGAACGCGACCGCTCCGGCGCTGGTGGGCTTCCGCGACGCGCCGTTCCCGCACCCCGGCAGCACGATCAGGCTCTATTCGGCACGCCACCCGCTGCTGGACCCGAAGAAGGTCGTGCCGATCGACGTGGACCTGGACGACGAGACGTACGCGCTGGTGATCACCGGGCCGAACACGGGCGGCAAGACCGTCGCGCTGAAGACGGTCGGCCTGCTGGCGCTGATGGCGCAGTGCGGGCTGCACCTGCCGGTCGCGGAAGGATCGAGCCTGACGGTGTTCGCGGAAGTGTTCGCGGATATCGGGGACGAGCAGAGCATCGAGCAGTCGCTTTCGACGTTCTCGTCGCACATGACCAACATCATCGAGATCCTGGACGTGGCCGACGAGCACTCGCTGGCGATCCTGGACGAACTCGGCGCGGGGACCGATCCCGCCGAAGGCGCGGCGCTGGCCCGCGCGCTGCTGGACGATCTCGTGGGGCGGGGCGTGACGACGCTGGTCACCACGCACCACCCGGAACTGAAAGTCTACAGCCACGAGAAAGCGGGCGTGCACAACGCCAGCATGGAGTTCAACCTGGAAACGCTCGCGCCGACATACCGGCTGATCGTCGGGCTGCCGGGGCGTTCTAACGCGCTGGCGATCGCGGAGCGGCTGGGCCTGCCCCGGTCGATCATCGACCGGGCGCGCTCGATGGTGACGGACGAGGATCTGGCGACGGACGACCTGCTGGACGCGATCCACCAGAAGCGCAAAGAGATCGAGCACACCCAGAACGGCCTGCGCCAGTCGTTCCAGGCCGCGGAAGAACTGCGGGCGGAACTGCGCGGGCGGCTGGCGTACATCGAAGACGAGCGCCGCACGATGCTGGCCGACGCGCGCCAGCAGGCCGAAGCGGAGCTGGAAGAGCTGCGCGCGGAGATCCGGCGCACGCGCAAGCAGCTCATGGCGGCAGGACAGCCGCTGGACGCGATCCGGCAGGTGGAATCGCAGGCGTCCGGTCTGCGTAACGCGCTGCCCGAAATGGCCCAACCCGCTGCCGCGTCTCTGCCCGGCGAAGAAGAGGATCGCAGCTTCCGGCTGGGCGATCTGGTGTGGGTGGAGACGCTCAACACCGAGGGGCAGATCATGGAGCTTTCGGGCGACGAGGCCGAGGTCATGGTCGGGCGGCTGCGGCTGCGCGCCAAGCTCGATGAGCTGCTGCCGCGCTCTCGCGGCGAGAGCAAGCGCGACCAGAAGGCGACCCGGCGTAAAAAGCTGGCCGCCGCGCTGCCGGTCAGCGATCCGGTCATGACGCGCACGGCGTCGCCGGGGCTGGAACTGGATCTGCGCGGGCAGACGGTCGAGGACGCGCTGCCGTCGATGGAAAACTACCTCGACGCGGCGTACATGGCGGGACTGCCGTTCGTGCGCATCATTCACGGCAAAGGCACGGGCGCGCTGCGCACCGCCATCCGTGACGCGCTGCGCGGTCACCCGCTGGTGAAGAAATACGAGCGCGGCGACGAAAAGGAAGGCGGCGACGGCGTGACCGTCGTCAGTCTGGTCCCGTCGAACTGACGCAGAGGCTGCAAAACACCCCGGTCGGCTGTTTGCCTGCCGGGGTGTTTTGCTTTATAAACAAGATCATCCTCTATCTTTTATCTTTTAGTAACCTTGCATTAACGAATTTCGAGTATTTTAACCAACGTTACTTGTTAATACCGAGAAAATTTCTATAATAAATCTATATGATACGTTACCAGCCCTGGTGCGTTCGAAGCGGGAGAATGTTCTATCAGGCCTCACGGAGCGCGGCTGTTTTGCTGCCGCGCTACTGTTATATGCTGGAGCAGCCGTATGTCCTCACTACGTCGCATGATACGTGGAACCCTCCGAACAACCATTTACTATGCAGGGTTGGCGCAGACTCTTTCGGGGTACAAGGGAGCCAGGGCGCGCATCCTCGTGTATCACAATATCGCGCCGATCGAGGATGACTTTTTGCGCGGGTTGGACATGACCGTGTCGCCGGACATGTTCGAAGACCACGTGCGCTATTTAACCGAGAACTTCCGTGTGGTGTCGCTGCGCCAGATGCTCAGCGAACTGCGCAGCGGCGAACTGCCTGAGCGGACGCTGGTGATCACCTTCGACGATGGGTACCGCGATCTGTATCACTACGCGCTGCCGATTCTGCATGCCTATAATCTGCCCGCGACGATTTTCCTGAACACCTCGGTGATCGAAACGACGCTCAAGCTCTGGCCGAACAAGATCGCGTATGTCTCGAACAAGCTGGGCGCGTCCAGGGTGGCGTCACAGGCGCGGCGGCACTGGGGCAAGGGGCTGCATCTGGGCTATGGCGCGGGACCGTCCGAAATCATCTGGACGCTCAACGAGCACTGCCACATACGGGAGATTCACGACTTCATCGACGCGCTGTGCGCGGACCATCACCTGACGCTGCCCGACGAGCACCCGGCGCGTATTTACCTCGACTGGTCGGAAATCGCCGCGATGCGCGCCGCCGGATTTGAATTCGGCAACCACACCCACGATCACGTCAATCTGGCGCTGCTGTCCGAACAGGAGCAGGAAGCGCAGATCGTGAAGGCCAAAGAGATCATCAGCCAGCATCTCGGCCTACGCGAAATGCCGTTTGCCTACCCGTTCGGACAGGCCGTGAACTTTACGGGGGACACACGGCGGATCATCAAACAGAGCGGCCACAACTGCGCGCTGGAAGCGATCGCCGGGCCGGTCTTTGCGGAAGACTCGCCCTACGCCCTCAAACGCATCGACATTCGGGAAACGTCGCCCTCGCTGTTCGTCACGAACGTGCACGGCGTTTCGATCAAGCGCGCCCTGAGTTCGATGAAGAACCGGAGGAACCCCGACCGGTCGTCGGCGCGGCTGGCGGCGCTGGCGGGCGTGTTCGGATCGCTCGTGACATGGCTGGCGACCGGGATCTGACCGTCACGGCGCGTCCAGACATGGCGCTCGCTCACTGACCGCCTGATCACGGGTCCTGGCCCGTTTGCCAGGAGAACATGCTGCCGGTGGCAGTAAAGGATCTGGAATGCCCGACGATACTGTGCTTCGCCAGCAAGTACTCGCGCTGCTGCGCGGGGGCAACGCGCATATGACCATTGACGATGCCGTTGCCGATTTTCCGTTGGACCGTATCAACGAACGGCCTCCAAACGTCAGTTATTCCCCGTGGGACCTGTTGGAGCATATCCGCATCACCCAGTGGGACATTCTTGAGTTCACGCGCGACCCGAATCACGTCTCGCCGTCCTGGCCGGACGGGCATTGGCCCGCGCCGGGCGAACAGGCCGATCCGCTCAAGTGGCAGGCGACGATCAACGCCATTCACGCCGACCTGCGCTCGTTCGAAGACATCGTGCAGAATCCCGCGATCGACCTGACGGCAGATATTCCGCACGCGCCGGGATATACCGTGCTGCGCGAGGCGCTGGTGATCGCGGATCACAACAGCTACCACATTGGGGAATTCGGCATCCTGCGGCAAATCATGGGCACGTGGCCGCCGGGGCACGAATAGCCCGCGACTCGTTCCGCGCAAAACAAAACGGCAGCGCCACATTGATCGGGCGCTGCCGTTTTTTGTGAACGGACGAGCGAGAAGTCAGTTTATCCGCTCAAAAGGGGCGTATCCGGGTCTAGTCCGGGTGGATGATTTTACGGTATACGAACATCACGCCGTCGGGCGAATCGGTTTCGTCGATCTTGGTGAAGCCGCATTTGCGCTCGTAAAACGCATGGTTTTTCAGCGACCACGCCGGGGTTTCGAGTCGCCAGCTTTTCGCGCCGGGGTACGTGCGCTCGACAAACTGCCATGCCTGGGTCCCGATGCCGCGATCCTGCACGGCGGGATCGACGAAAATCACGCCCAGGTGGTTGTGTCCGCCGGGAATGATCCACACGATCAGCCCGCCGACCACCTCGCCGTCCAGCAGGATCGTATAGCCGGTCGTCTCGTCGTAGCCCAGCATCCACTGGCGGAAAAAGTCGCCGTTGTCGTAGCCCTCCGGCCCGCCTTTGTCGAGTCCCCGGTACGTGCGGCTTTCGTCGTCGAAGGCGCGGGTCATGACGCGCGTGAGATCGGGGATATCCTGCTCGCCTGCTTCCGCGAAGGTCAAAGTCATGGGGCACGCTCCTTGCTGCATCCAGTCAAAAAGTGCCGCCAGGGTGGTGATCGCTGCGTGCTCGATGCTGGACGGTGAGCGAAAGTATAGCCGCCGGGGTGCGCCGTAAAACACCGAAAAGTTGAGGCGTTGGAGCGAGTGAAGATATACTATCTTCTATCATGATATCCCAAATTTGCCGCGCCCGATCGCACCGAACGCGGCTTTTTTGTGCTGATCCATCACACCGTCTGGCCGCCGCCGACGTGCAAAAGCTGGCCGGTGATGTAGCCCGCCTGCTCCGACGCGAAAAACACGATGGCGGCGGCGGTGTCCTCCGGCTGGCCGATGCGCCCCATCGGGATCGAGGGCAGCTGCGTTGCTTCCAGCGCGGGCGTGATCCAGCCGGTCTGCGTGGGGCCGGGCGAGATGACGTTCACCGTGATCCCGAACTGGCCCAGCTCTTTCGCGGCGCTGCGGCTGTAGGATTCGAGCGCGGCTTTGCTCGCGCCGTACGACACCTCGCCGGGGAAGACGTACGCGCCGCCTGTGCTCAGGTTGACGATGCGCCCCCAGGTCGCGCCGCGCGCCCGGTGACGTCGCGCGAACTCGGCCATCATCAGCGCCAGGGCGCGTGTGTTCACGGCCAGATGCAGATCGATGCTGGCGGGCGTCAGCGTGCCGGTGACGTTTTCGGACCATAACTCCGGCAGCGTGTTGAACTGGGCCGCGCCGGACGGCACAAACGTATCCGCCGTCCAGCTTGCCGAATTGTTGACCAGGATCTCGACCGGGCCCAGGGCCGCTTCCGCTCGATCGAACAGGGCCGGGATGCTGGCCGGATCGGACAGATCGGCTTCGGCGGCGGCGGTTCGCACGCCGCAGGCGCGGATCGCGTCCAGCACGGTGTCTGCGCCCTGTTCGCGGTCGGCGGCGTGGCGCGCCGCCCCCGGCGCGGACGTATCGCCGCTTGCTGCCGGATCGCCCAGCAGCCGGAAGTAGTGCACGAAGACGTGCGCGCCCAACGCGGCGAACGCTTTGGCCGTCGCTGCGCCGATGCCCTGGTTGGCCCCGGTGATCAGCACCACGCGCCCC
>NZ_DAISHJ010000143.1:8360-11792 GCF_036822615.1 Aggregatilinea sp.
TCAAGCCCGGATCGATTTTCATCATTTCGCTTCTCCTCATCAGGCCATGATCGGCTCGCGCACGATCACGTTCAGATCGCCCGATTCGACGTGCCACACGGTCGTGGCGAACTTGTCCACGAAGTAGCGGTCGTGCACGACGGCCAGCACGCTGCCCTTGAACGAGGCGAGCGCCTGCTCGAACTGCTCACGCGAGGGCACGTCGAGGTGGTTGATCGGCTCGTCCAGCACCAGCAGATTCGCGCCGCGCGCCACCAGCACCGCCAGCATCAGCCGCGCGCGTTCGCCGTAGCTCAGGCTGGCGACCGGCGTGAAGACGTCATCGCCGCTGAACAGGAAGTAGTGCAGGAACGAGCGCGCGTCGGTCTGGTTGAGCGGCGCGGCGGACTGGATCACGCTCAGGGCGTTTCCGCCGGGATCGAGGATCTCCTGCTGCTGCGCGAGGTAGCCGATCTTCACGCTCGGCCCGATGCGCACACGGCCCGCCAGCGCCGGGATCTGCCCCACGACCGTCTTGAGCAGCGTGCTTTTGCCGTGCCCGTTCGGCCCCAGCACGGCGATCCGTTCCCCGGCGCGCAGCGTCAGGGTCAGGTCGCGCAGCAGCGGCGCGGTGGGTGCGTAGCCAATGGTCAGGTCCTCGAGGAAGACCACATCCTGCCCGGTGGTAGGCAGATCAACGAAATCAAGCTTGAGGCCCCACGACTGCGCGGGCTTCTCGACGCGATCCTCCGAGGCGAGATAGTGTTTGAGGCGCGTTTCCTTCGCCTTGGCGCGCGCGGCGACCTTCTTGGCGTAGCGGCGCTCCTGGTCGTTGTTGGTCGCGTTTTCGCGCTTCACGGCCTTGCCCATCGTGAAGCGCACGTCGGCCTGCATCCTCGCGACCTCGACCTGCTGGTCACGCCACGCGGCCCACTGTTTGTCCAGCTCCGAGCGGACCGCGCCCACATAGTCGCTGTAGCTGCCCTCGAAGACACGCGCGGTGTGGGTGTGATCGTCCAACGCGACGATACGCGTCACGGTTTCGTCCAGAAAGGTGCGGTCGTGCGAGACGATCAGCACGCCGCCGGAAAAATCGCGCAGCCAGCCTTCGAGCCATTCCAGCGCGGTGATGTCGAGGTGGTTGGTCGGCTCGTCCAGGATCAAAAGCTGCGGATCGCGCACGAGCAGCGCGGCGAGGCCCAGGCGCGTCTTCTGCCCGCCGGAAAGCTGGCCCACGGGCGTCTCGCGGGGGACGTCGGCCAGGGACAGCCCGGCCAGCACCCGGTCGGCCTCGCCCGATCCGGCCTGGCGGCTGAGGTCTTCGAGGCGTTCGAGCGCGTCGGCATAGTCGGCCATGATCCGGTCGAGATCGCCGTCTCCGGCCATCGTCGCCGCCAGCCGCTCGACCTCGGCCTCGGCATGACGCAGCGCCGCCGTGTGCGGATCGATGACGTCGCTGAGCGGCGTATCGTCGGGCACTTCGAGGCCCTGCGCGAGATAACCGACGCGCAGATCCGACGGCGTGAACTGCACGCTGCCGCCATCCGGCGCGATCTCGCCCATGACGATGCGCAGCAGCGTCGTTTTGCCGCTGCCGTTCGGCCCCACCAGCCCGACGCGCTCGCCGGGGTTGACGCTGAACGTGATGTTTTTGAGCACCGGCTCGTCTGCGCCGGGGAATTGTTTGGAAAGATTGGAGACTGTGAGCATCGAAGGCCCTTCTTTTCTGCACCTGCACACAATAGGGTGGATCGGGAAACAAAAAACGCCGCCGGGCTACGATGCCCGTGCGGCGCGTGTCGGTTCGGTGAATGGGTGGCAGGAAAGGACGTCTGTCAGCCAGAATGCGACAAGGTCAGCAGCAAGCAGCCCGGAAAAGGACTAGCTATGAGCACCCTTGTCAGTCATTCGGAGCCTTTCTGCTCTGATTTGCGGAAGACGGAATGAGGCGCGGTCTGCGCGCTCGCCCCGACGCTGGTAATTGTAGGGGATCGACGGCGGCGTTGTCAAGGTGGGGGCTTTCTTTACTGACAGAAAGGCGACGAGATCGCGGTTCGCCGCAAACAGGCCACAGGGTATAATCCCCCGGCAGCGGATCGGGCCACGGCCCGGTTAAGGCACGGAAATAGGAGACGGGGGCTTATGCGAATTTTGATTCTGGGCGGGGATGGTTACCTGGGGTGGCCGACCGCAATGTACTTTAGCAAGCGCGGCCATACGGTCGGCGTGGTCGATAATTTTACGCGGCGCATGATGCACCTGGAGCGCGGGTCCGACAGCCTGACGCCGATCCGGTCGCTGCAAACGCGCGTTGAGGCGTGGCGCGAAGTCACCGGCTGCGACGTCGAGACGTTCATTGGCGACATCAAGGACTGGTACTTCATCAGCGGCGTGATCCGCGACTTCCAGCCGGACACCATCGTACACTACGGCGAGATCCCCAGCGCCCCCTACTCGATGATCGATGTGCACCACGCCGTGCAGGTTCACGAAAACAACGTCAACGGCACGCTCAACGTGCTGTGGGCCATGCACGAGTTCGCGCCGGACGCGCATCTGGTCAAGCTGGGCACGATGGGCGAGTACGGCACGCCCAACGTGGATATCCCCGAAGGCTACTTCACGATCGACTACAACGGGCGCACGGACACGCTGCCGTTTCCCAAGCAGCCCGGCTCGTTTTACCACCTGACCAAAGTGCACGACAGCCACAACATCATGTTCGCCTGCAAGATCTGGGGGCTGCGCGCCACCGATCTCAACCAGGGCGTGGTGTACGGCATCGAGACGGACGAATCGAACCTGGACGACCGGCTGCTGACGCGCTTCGACTACGACGAGTCGTTCGGCACAGCGCTGAACCGCTTCTGCGTGCAGGCCGTGGCGGGCATCCCGCTGACGCTGTTCGGGCGCGGCCAGCAGACGCGCGGCTACCTGAACATCCGTGACACGCTGCAGTGCATCGAACTGTCCACGCTCAACCCGCCCGAACCGGGCAAGATGCGCGTGTTCAACCAGTGGGTCGAGCATTTTTCGGTGATGGATCTGGCGAAACACGTCAAGAAGGCCGCGCGCGAGGTGGGGATCGACGTGACGATTGCGCACTACCGCAATCCCCGCGTCGAGGCGGAGGAGCACTACTATAACCCCGACCATACCGGCTTGTTCGATCTGGGCCTGAAGCCGCATTACCTGTCCGACTCGCTGGTGGAGAGCGTGATCCGGCGCGTGGTGCAGTACCAGGACCGCATCGTGAAGGACTCGATCGTGCCGCGCATCTATTGGGAGCGCGGCGGCACGGACGATTACGTCGAGATCGTGGAGGTCGAAGACGGGGCGTAGGCGGTTGACATATTGTCCTCATTGCCTGTCTCCCTTCCACTACGCAAGCGGAGCGATGACCTTCCCCCGATTTCTCGGACAGTGGAAATGTCGTAGACTGGAGAAATCAGG
>NZ_DAISHJ010000144.1:0-11670 GCF_036822615.1 Aggregatilinea sp.
AGCAGACCTCACCCCCGGCCCCTCTCCAATCAAGTTGGAGAGGGGAGACAAGCAGCGCCCAACGGAGTTTTGTAGGGGCGGGTTTATAACCCGCCCTGGTTTTGTCCAGATTTAGCAGTTAAAGAGCATCCATACGCCCCTACGGAAACTGGGCCAGGGGAAAAGGTAGGACTTGCCGCCCGGGTTTGCTGACCACGGGCGGGGCAAGCCCCGCCCCTACGAAAGACAGAAGCCTTACTGCGTTCAATTCGCGCCCCGGTGCGGCGCGCGGTAGACTTGTGACGGTCCGGCACCCCCGGAACCGCATGTTCGTTCGTAAGTTATTGGTTATCAGTCGTTAGCCGTGCGGAGCCTACATTCCCGCTCCAGGCGCTCCACATCGCAGGGCTATCAACTCATAACGACTAACGCTCTAGGGCAAAGGCCGACCAAGTTGGTGCACGAAGATCCCATGGAATTCATCCGCGCAGCCCATAACCTTACCATCGAGTTAAGTCCGACCACGTGGCGACTGTTCAACGGATCGCTCAAGTCCGATCCGCCGGATGCCGTGATCTCGCTGATGGAAGCGCGCGAGGGGCACATCACCTGCTCGCCCGCGTTCGCCAAAGCGCGCCGCCTGCCGGAAGACGGCCAACTGGAGCCGGAAGACATCGCGCGCATCGTCGTGGGATGGGCCCCAGAAAGCGGCAACTGGCATCTGGGCCTGCTGCTGAACGGCGATCCTGAAAATGGGTCCGCAGTGCGCTGGTGCGGGCTGGCAAGCTGGCCCAGCGGCGCAGCCAGCGAATCGGTGACGCAGGCCAAGCTGGCCGGGCAATCGCTGGCGCGCATCATCGACCGGCCCTTCCGGCTGGTCCCGCCCAAAGGCATGGACGGCACCTTGCAGCGCACGCAGCCCGTCCAGCCCACCGATCGCATGGAGCCGTCCGCGGTGCGCGTCGTTACGCCGGTCGCGCCGCAAGCGCCGCCGTTCCAGTTCGACGGGTGGCGCATGGCGGTGGGCAAACAGGGCTACGTGTGGATGCGGCCCGATCGCTGGGTCGTGACGGCGGCGGTCAAAATCGTTGGCTACCTCGTGCTGGCGGCGCTGTTCGTCTTTTTGGGCGCCCGGTCGCAGACGAGCGGGCTGGCCGACGTGAATCCCGGCTGGCTGCCGTGGGCCGGAATCGTCGTGGGAATCGTGCTGGCGGTGCTGGCGGTGCGGCTGCTCTGGAAGCTGATCACCCTGTCCGACGTGCTGATCAATGCCACGGCACGCGAAGTGCTCTGCCGCAGCCGCATGGGGCGCGTCGTGTGGCGCGTGCCGTTCGATGCGGCGCAGTACGTGCTGATCTCGCAGACGCCCGCCCACCCCGAAGGGCGCACGAAAGCGCAGCGCGGCGTGGAATACGATCCGGTCGATACGCCGATGCGTATCGCGCAGGACGTCTGGATTCACATCTACGACGGGCAGGCGTTCCGGCAAGTCGCCGCCCTGGAACACGTCGAAGGACTGAGCCACACATGGTCAGGCGTTCAAATCGCGCAGAAGACCCCGGGACGGCGGCGGGTTGCGCTGGAAGATTACGATACCCCCGCCCATCATGCCGCGCGACTGCTGGCGACCACGCTGAACACGGACCTCTGGCTGGATCTCGCCTGATCGCTTTGACAGCGTTTGGCGGTCCATGCTAGGATGAGGCGCGAGCAAGGGAGCGGGCGAGGCTGATGATGGGGTTCGATCCATTTTCCAAACTGACTGACCAGCAGCGTACGACTCGCATCGTTCTGCTGGCGATCATTTTGCTCACGCTGCCGTGCTACTGCCTCGGCGCGGTGCTGCTGGCTTCCGCTCCTGAAAGCCCTGCCACCACCAGCGAGGCGCGCTCGACGCTCAGCGCCCTGACGGCCTCCCCGGCCCGGTCGGCCACGATCACGCCGTTCTTTACCGCGACGCCCACCCGCGCCGGATCGCCGCTCCAGCCGACGCCGATCCAGATCCAGTTCCCGACGCAGGCCCCGATCATCCTGCCCACGGCGACGCTTACGATGACGCCGACCAACACGGATCTGCCGCTGCCGACGCAGGCTCCGACGCTGACACCGATCCCGACGAACACACTGCCACCGTCCGCGACGCCGACGACGCAGCCCCCACCGACGGACGCGCCTGCGCCTACCAGTGCGCCGCCAACCGACGAGCCGATGCCCACGCCTACCCAGGAAACGCTTTAGCCGGGGGGCGCTCACACCGAAAGCGATAAGCCCGATTATGACGCTCGATTTGAAAGCGTTCGTCAAACAACTGAGTGAGATTCCCGCCCCGTCAGGGCACGAAGCACCCGCCCGCGACGCGATCCGCGCGGCATGGGCCGGGCTGGTCGATACGATCGAGCCGGACGGCCTGGGCAGCCTGATCGCCGTCAAGCACGGATCGGGCCAGGAACCGCACCGCCGGATCATGCTCTGCGCGCATATGGACGAAATCGGCCTGATCGCCGCCGAAGTGCGCGACGGCTTCATCCGCGCCGAAAAGCTGGGTGGGGTCGATACACGCGTGCTGCTCAGCCAGCCGGTGCTGGTGCACGGGCGACGCGTGCTGAAGGGCGTTTTCGGCGCCGCACCGCCGCACATGGCGCGCAGCCGCAAGACGTACCCCGCGCTGGAAGACCTGTGGATCGATGTGGGTCTGACCGCCGAAGACGTCGCGGCGGTGGTGCGCCCCGGCGACCTGATCACCTTCGACGCAACCGCCACCGATCTCAAGGGGCGGCGCATCGCGGGCAAGTCGCTGGATAACCGCGTGTCCATCGCGGCGGTGACGCTGTGCCTGGAGGAGCTGTCGCGCCGGGCGCATAACTGGGACGTGGTAGCGGTCGCGTCCGTGCAGGAGGAAACACACCTCCTGGGCGCAGTGACGGCGGCGTACCGCGTCGCGCCGGATCTCGCTATCGCCATCGACACGACCTTTGGCATGCAGCCGGGCGTAGGCGACGACGAGGGCTTTGAACTGGCGGGCGGTCCGACGTTGGGGTTGGGTCCGAACTTCCACCCGCGCCTGTACGACGTGCTGCGCAAAACGGCCCGCACGCACGAGATCAAGCTGCAAACCGAGGTGATGCCCGGCAACAGCGGCACCGATGCGTGGGAGATCCAGGTCAGCCGGACGGGCGTGCCGACCGCGCTGCTGAGCATTCCGATCCGCAACATGCACACGCCGTCGGAAGTGGTGGATCTGCGCGACATCGAACGGACCGCGCGGCTGATGGCGATTTTCATCGCGGAGATGGGGCCGGACTTTCTGGACGACATTTCGCTCGAACTGACGGGCTGTGCCGACGACGACGAAGGGGACGACGAATGATCCTGCGCGAACTTTCGGAAGCCATCGGCCTATCGGGTGCGGAAGACGCCGTGCGTGCGCTGATCGTCGGCCACATCTGCGATTACGTGGATGACATGCAGGTGGACAGCATGGGCAACCTGCTCGCCGTACGGCGCGGCACGGGCCAGAGCAGCCTGCGGATCATGGCGGCGGCGCACATGGACGAAGTGGGCATGATCGTCATGGGCATCGACGGCGACGGCTTCATCCGCTTCGACCAGATCGGCGGGCTGGACGACCGCATTTTGCCCGGCATGCGCGTGCTGGTCGGCAAGGATCACATTCCCGGCGTGGTCAGTTGGAAGCCGATCCACCTGGGTACGGACGAAAATACCGTGTCCAAAAAGCGGCTGCGGATCGACATCGGCGCGACGAGCAAAGCCTCGGCGGAAGCGGCGGTCAAGCCCGGCGATCACATCGCGTTCGACAGCCCGTTCGTGGAACTCGGCCCGACGGTGCGCGGCAAGGCCTTCGACGACCGCGCCGGATGCGCCTCGCTGATCGCGCTCATTCAGGGCGAGCGTTTCCCGTTCGACCTGATCGTGGCGTTCACGACGCAGGAGGAAGTCGGCACGCGCGGCGCGCAGATCGCGGCGCAGCGCTTCGGGCCGGACGCGGCCTTCGTGCTGGAAACGACCGCCTGCCACGACTTGCCGCAGGACCCGAACGAGCCGGATCAGACGACAATCACGCGGCTGGGCGGCGGACCCGCGATCACGGTCATGGACCGCTCGATGGTCAGCGATCCGCGCCTGGTGCGCCACCTGACGCGCGTCGCGGAGGCGGAAGGCATCCCGCACCAGTTCCGGTCGCCGCTGCACGCAGGCGGCACGGACGCCGGGATCATTCACCGCACCGGGAAGGGCGTGCCGAGCGTGGTGATCGCCAACCCGTGCCGGTACATTCACGGCCCGAACTCGATCATGAGTCTGGCCGATTTCGAGAACCAGAGCCGCCTCGCGCGCGCCGGGTTGATGGCGCTGACGGACTCCGTACTTCGCCGGTAGTCGTCGGGTACAAGTCAAATGCAGGGCGGTGCGAAGCCGCTCCTGTCGAACCGGGATGTGGCAGGCGCGAAAAACGGGAAAAGCACGGGCAATGCAAGCATCGCCCCTACGGAAACCCGGCATCGGGCGCAACGCGTGCTTTTACTAAAAACTAATTACTGACCACTAACGACTATCAAAGGGAGATGCTGTGGAAGCCTTAATCAAGCGCCTCGCTGAAGCCTGGGGTCCCTCCGGCTACGAGCATCACGTCCGCGACCTGATCCGCGCCGAAGTCGAGCCGCTGGCGGACGAGCTGTGGATCGATCCGCTCGGCAGCCTGATCTGCCGCGTCGGGTCGGGCGAAAAGCGGATCATGACCGCCGCGCACATGGACGAGATCGGGCTGATCGTCGGCCACCTGGATCGGCAGGGCTACGCGCGCTTCAGCGCCATCGGCAGCCTGTTCCCCGCGATGCTGCTGGGCACGCGCGTGCGCTTCGAAAACGGCGTGATCGGCACGTTGGGCGTCGAAAACCCGTACAGCAAGCGGCGCAGCGTCTATAACCTGGACGACTTTTTCGTGGACATCAGCGCCAGTGTGGACGGCAACGCCGAGGTGCACGTGGGCGATCCGGCGGGCTTCGTAGGCGAGGTCGTGACGCGCGGCGAGCGCATGATCGGCAAGAGCCTGGACGACCGCACCGGCTGCGCGATCCAGATCGAGGCGATGCGGCGGCTCAAGGAAAGCGGCACGCCGCACAGCGTCTATTTTGCGTTCACCGTGCAGGAAGAAGTCGGCTCGCGCGGGGCGCAAACCGCTGCGTATGCCATCGAGCCGCACCTGGGCATCGCGCTGGACGTCACCGGCGCGGGCGATCCGCCCCACGGGGAGCGGGTGGGCGTTTACCTGGGCAATGGGGTGGCGATCAAGGCGCGCGACGCGGGGCTGATCGTCCCGGCGGCGATCCGCGACCTGTTCGTGCAGCGCGCGGAAGACGCGGGTATCCCGTACCAGATGGAAGTGATCGAAGGGGCCAGCACCGATGGCCGCGTGATCCAGCTTGCGCGGGCAGGCGTGCCGACCGGGGCGCTGTCGATCCCGCTGCGCTACGTGCACACGCCGAGCGAAACGCTCGATCTGCGCGACGTGCAGGCCACGCTCGACCTGCTGGTGGCGATCCTCACCGGCCCGGTGGCGCTGGGCAGCGAGGCATAACAATTCGATTCGGGCGGCGGGCTACTCGACCCACACCTCGACATGCTCGCCGCTTTCGAGATCTTCTACATCCACGATCTTGCCGCTCGCGCCGCTCTTGATCGCGTCCATAATCTCGTCATAATTCACGTCTGCATGCGACGGGGTAAACCGCGCGCCGAGCTTGACCCCCACGTTGACCAGCCCCATCGGGATGTTGACGTTGACCTTCGTCTTGCCACTGGACAGGTCCGTGATGCGCACACGCAGCAGGCGCGGATCACGCGCGGGAGGGGGCGGGGGTGTCTTGGGCGTGGTGCTGAGTGCCTGAAGCAGATTCGCGCCTTCCTCAGCGGTGATTTTGCCTTCCTGGATCATTTGCAGAATACGCATACGTTCTTCGGCGGTGGTCATACGAGTTGACGATCCTCTCAGCGGAAACAACCGTTTCCAATCCCTTCAATTTCTACTCCAACAGCGGTGTGACTGGCGACGTCGCCGCTACGATTTCGGCGGCGCGTGCCAGATCATGTGCACCAACGTGCGTTCCGGCATGAAATGGTTGTACCGGAAGGCCGCGGTGGCGGCTTCGTCGTCGGTCGGGTGCTCGGCCACGATCGGGCGGTGGCGCGCCCCCAGGCGTCGCAGCGCACCGTTGAGCAGTCCGGCTTCCAGGCCCTGACGTTCGGGCCGCACGTAGAGATCGATCAGTGCCGTGCGCAGCCCCAGCCGCACCTCGGCGGCCAGCGCCGCATCGATCGCGCCGTCCTCACCCGCCAGCACCCAGTGCCGGACGTTGCGCCCGGTCATCAGCGGCTTGAGGCCGAGCCACTGCGACGGGTTGAACTCGCGTTTTTCGGTCTGGCGCAGCCAGCCCAGCCCGCCCCACTCGTTGGGACGAATACGCGCCGCCAGCGCATAGAGCGCGGCGACCTGCGACACGACCAATGGTTGCAGTTCCGGGGAAACATCGGGCGCGGCAGGCACAAAGTGGTGCGTCGCGTGGCGCCAGCGCGTGAACGTGCGCATCTCGGTAAACCCGAGTTCCTCGTACAGCGCGCGGGCGTACACGTTTTCCGCCTCGACTTGCAGCACGGCGAACTTACCCCGCGCCGCGACCTCGTCCATCGCCGCGCGCATCAACTGCCGCGCGATGCCGTGCCGCCGGTGATCGGGCGAGACGGCCACGTTGGCGATCACCCACCCCTGGCCGTATCCGGCAGGCGTCAGCGAGACGTTGCCAATCACGTGATCGCGATCGACCCACACATACCCCCGCATCGCGGCGGGGATGGCGCTGCCCGCGCGTCCCAACGCCCACAACAGGGGACCGGCGCGTCCCATCGAGCGCATCTCCTGAATGGCGGACCGCCCCGCGGCATCCAGCGTAGAGGCAAAACACGTTTCGATCAGGTCGGCAATATCCAACAGGTCGTGCCGCAAGTGAACCGGACGCAGCCCGTTAGATTGCAGCTTCGTTGATAAAACTGCCATGGCTCCCTCACCCTCACGTGCATCGGCTGAATCCGCACCCCGTAAGGGGCCGTACAGGCCTGACGACGAGATTGTTAGCCCTATTGTAGCGTAGCCATGCCAGATCGGGCGATGTAGACTTCACGCGGCGACGGGCCGCTGGCGAATGAACCCTACGCACAGGGGCAATTCGTGAACTGCCCCTACAAGTCAACGGGTGCCACTCCGTGCCTGTGAGAATATTTGCTGTGAGCGGCCAGGGCCGATCCCGGCTGTGCTGACAACGGGCGGGGCAAGCCCCGCCCCTACGAAGCAGAGTCGCCTATCGTGCCCGGAATGCGTGTCCAGAGCCTGTGCTATGAGCTTACAGCCCCCCATCCCTGACCCTTAGGGAAGGGGAAAAAAGGTGGGTTTACAACACGCTTTAGCTCTGGGTATCCAGCGCCGCCAGGAGCCGCTCGGCCTCGTCCAGCGAGATCTTGCCTTCCTGCAGCATGCGCAGGATCATCAGCCGTTCCTCTTCGGTCACCGGCTCGGTAGACTGGCGCGACGGCGCGGCATTCGCGGACGACGATCCCCAGGTGAATTCGAAGCTGCGCGTGCCCGAGGCGCGCTTGCGCTTGCCCTTCTGCTTGTCCATGCTGCGACGGAAGCGATCGAGGGCGCGCTCGGCCTGGCGCTGCGCCCGGTCGGCGTAGCGTTCGGCCTGCGGCGTGAACTGTTCGGCCCATGCCTGGATACGCTCGTCCAAACCGCTGAGCTGGCGGTTGAGCTGTTCCTCCAGGCTGGACATCCGCGCTTCGATCTCTTCTTCGATTTGGATCCCAAGATTAACCACGTAGTCCTCCGTTTCACCCACCAACCGCAGCTCGCTGCCGTCGTCGATGACGATTTCAGCGCGACCATCGCCCACACGTACGATCTGGCTCTCGCCATCCTCGGCCTCGATCACGTCCGCTTCGACGTCCAGATCGACCTGCATATCCGCGGGAACGATAAACTGCGCGCTGGTCTCTGCCCGGACGCGGCACAAAATGTCGCCCTTGGCATTAAACCGGTACGTGTTACCGGGCGCGAACTCCATATTCAGCACCAGATCGGAGCCGACCCGGTCCACCTGACAGTTTCCGTCGATGTTTTGCAGGTATAGATCCGCGCCCACGGCAGCCACGGTCACCGCGCCCGACACCTCGCGGATCGCGGCATCGCCGCCGACCGCTTTCAGCGATACGTCGCCTGCCGCCCATTTCAGGCGCAGGTCGCCGCCGATGGAGCCGATCTGCGCGGCCTGCACGTTGCGAACCACGGCATCCCCGCCGACTGCGCCCAGTTCCAGCGCGCCGCCGAGATCGGTCAGCTTGGCGTCGCCGCCGACCTGCTGCACGACCACGGGAACCCCGTGCGGCGCGGCTATGCGGCAGTCGCCGCCGCAGCGAATGAGATAGGGCTGGCCGTCGGCCACCTGCTCGACGAATACACCGTCGCCGTCCACGACCATGTCACTGCCCGTACGACCGCGCACGGTAAGATCGCCGCCCACCTGCTGGACGATCACTGCTGCTGTTACATTACGCCGTTCAATCCGAGGCATAGCAGCCTCCTCTCCGCTGCAACACTACCCAAACCCATCTCAACCTGTGAATCGCTTAATCGACAAAGATATGCACGCGCTCGTTGTCGTCCGCGTCTTCGACCTCGACCAGCGTGCCGCTCAATTCCTGCTCGTGCAGCGCCTGGACGAGATTCTCGATCATCTCGGAGTTCACCTCGTCGGTGAAGCGCGCGCCGATCTTCATGCCAAACTGGAGCAAGCCCAGCGGCACGTTGACCTTCACCCGGTTACGCCCGGTTTCCATGTCGCTGACGTGGATGTGCAGCCAGCGACGCCCGTCGCCCTTTTGTTTTTGCGCGCCAGCGGGAGCGACCGGGATCGACTGGACGGGAGCGGGTTCCGGCTCAGGCTCCGGCTCCGGATCGTGCGCGTACAGCAGCATCTCGGCGGCACGATCGACATCAATTTCGCCCGCAGACAACATCTCAAGCACTTCTTTACGCGTGGTCATCGTGATCCTCCTACCCGCTTACCGCGCATCAGCTGCGCAGCAGTTCGATCGCCTCTTCGGAAGTGATAACGCCCGATGCAAGGTCATCCAGCACCTGGCGGCGCGTCTCAGGAGACGGCCCTTCGGTGGGGCCTTCCGTAACCGGAGCCACTTCATAGCCCATCGTCTCGATGATTTCGTTCAGGCGGCTGCGCACGGTGGGGTAGGAGATGTTAAGCTCTTTCTCCACGCGCGTGATCTTGCCTTCACAGCGCAGGAACACCTCGACAAATTCAAGCTGTTCCGGCGAAAGCAGGGCCAACCGCCCCAGGGAAAAACGCCCTTCCACCGTCACGTCGCACTCGGGGCAGTGAAGCCGCGTAATGTTCATCGCCTCGCCGCACACCGGGCAGTGGCCCGGCACAGGAAACACCGAAAACATAGGCACCCGTCCTCACGAGACATACAACTTGACGTCAATACCACAAAGCGTAACAGAGACTTTTTCAAAAGTCAATCGATTTGTTCAGTTTTTTTATATGACACCTTGAGAATTTTTATAATCAGCTTATAGAAGTGCAAAACAGGGCATGGGCGGCAATATGACAAGATCGAACAAAAGTCAAACAAATTGTCCGCTCAGGTCACAAAGCGCACGGGGAAAGTCATGTATAATGAATCCAGGACGGTAGTCCTGATCCTATCAAACAGCCGGGAAGGAAGGGAGAAAATGCGGTACTACTGTTGGCTGCGCGCGTCGCCGCTGCTACGGCACTGGGATGACGGCCAGGGACTGGTTGAGTATGCGCTGATACTCATGCTGGTGGCCGTCGTCGTGATTATCGGCGTCATGGCCTTCGGCTCAGAGCTGAAGGACTACTACCAGCAAGCGGTAGACGAGTTGAGCGCGATCATGTAATCCCCCGCTATTATCGTGGTACCCGCGCATATCATTGGGCGCGGTGAAATCATCAAAAAAGGCCCCAGATCTGGGGCCTTTTTTGATGCCCTCCACCGGGCATAAAAAACGCGGCAGACGTGTGGCACCGTCTGCCGCGTGTGAGTTCGAGCGGATGATGCGTTAGCTGCCGTTGGAGCCGGACGCGCCCGCTTCAGGCGTGGGCGACGGCGTCGGCGAAGTGCTGGTCGATGGCATCTGGATTCCCGCCTGCTCCGTCAGACTTTGAATGTCGAACAGGAACGGGCTGTTCGACGGCAGAAGGATCATCTGCACGTTGTCGCTCAGCGTCTCGACGTAGCGCCACTGGATCAGCAGCGGGTTCTGCGACAACTGCTGGTTGATCAGCTCCAGCGCGGCGGTTTCGCCTTCGGCGCGGATGCGGGCGGCGTCGGCGTCACCACGCGCCAGGGCGCGCTGCTGTTCGGCTTCCTGCTCGCGCTGCTGCACGCGGAATTCCGCTTCCTGGGCCTGCTGCTGCGCGACCTGTTTCTGCTCGATGGCCGCGACGTATTCCGGCGAGAACGTGATATTGCGGATCAGCACGTTGATCACTTCCAAGCCGTCGTCTTCGACCAACTTGCGCACGCCATCTTCGATCTGCGTTTGCAGACGATCATGCTCCGTACCGTAGATCTCCTCGACCCGGAACTGTGTCAATGAGCCGCGCACCTGGTTACGCACGGTCGCGCGCACCAGCCCATCCTGGTAGCGATTCTGCCAGCTCAAGTGCAGTTGGTTCACGCTGGCTGGGTTGATGCGATACAGGACCGTAACGTCAATTCGCACCTGCTGGCCGTCCTGAGTGAGTGCCGTCACGGCATCATCCCCCTGGATCGCGCCCTCGTTGGTATCCCCGGACATGGTATATTCCTGCTGGGCGGTAGAGTAAATCGTCACCTCCTGAATGCCGGGAATGATGACGTGCAGGCCGGGGCCGATCGGTGTTTCGGACAGGTCACCGCTGAGCACGTTAAACACCACGCCAACTTCGTTGGCCTTGACTTCGACCAGGCCGCTGTTGAGCACGAAGAACACCACGGCAACCAGCACGCCGATCACGGTGAGCACCGCGCCCGACCGGGCGTTCTGGTTGCGCTGAAGCGCCTGCACTATCATAAAAACGCCGAACCCGGCCAGCGCCAGCCCGGCAATTGCAACCACGCTTAATACGGGGCCAATCATGTGTCTCTCCTCTGCTGCTGCTCCATCGAACTGTCCCCCAAGGGCGACAGAGGGAAATCGGCTGAAAACCACTTAAACCCAGTCTAAGTATAACAGGCTCACTGCCGGAACTGTGATTTAAACGTCCCGACTGCCTGACATTCCGCTGTCAAAGCTGACACAGCGGGCGGAAATTGACAGATCGTCGTTTTCGCTCTACCGTTGGGAACGGATTTTTGCGCCTGTCTTCTTAATTTACTACGGCAAACTGTGAATCCGGTTGCACTGGACCTGGGTCCGCTGACGATTTCGACCTATACAGCATGGCTGGGCGCGGGCATTCTGCTGGCGCTGGGCGTGCTGGCGTGGCGTGCCCTGCGCGAGGGGCCGGGCGCGGTAACGCGCTGGCTCGACGTGGCGCTGGCGGCGCTGGTCGCCGGGCTGATCGGTGCGCGACTGCTACACGTGTGGCTCAACTGGAC
>NZ_DAISHJ010000145.1:0-11475 GCF_036822615.1 Aggregatilinea sp.
TTCGGCCAGCCGGTAGCCGTCGCCCGTGGAGCCGGTCGCCGCGTAGGATGCGCCGCCGGTCGCCACGATGACGGAGGGCGCGCGGTAGGTGCGGGCGGGGAAGGCGTGCGGCGCGCCGGTACGCGTCCGGCCCGGCGGGACTTCGGCCACATGCACGCCGCTAATGCGGTCGTCCTCGACCAGCAGCCGCTCGACCGGGGCGAACGGCTCGATCTGCACGCCCATTTCGCGCACCCAGCGCACCAGCCCTTCGACGATGTGCTCCGCCTCGCCGGACGCGGGGAATACGCGCCCGCCGCGTTCCGTGACGGTCGGCACGTCCAGCGCGTGCAGGTGCTCGATCAGGTCCTGCGAAAAATAGGTGTTGAACGCGTGGCGCAAAAACCGCCCGTTCGGGCCGAAATGCCCGATGAACTCGCTGAGCGGCGCGGTATTGGTCACGTTGCAGCGCCCCTTGCCGGTGATCTTGATCTTACGCCCGGGGTGGTGCATTTTTTCGAGCAGCAGGGTGCGCGCACCTTCCGTGGCGGCATGTCCGGCGGCCAGCAGGCCCGCCGCGCCCGCGCCGATCACAATCACGTCGTAGGGGTGGGAGTCGTTCATGGGCTGAATCAGGTCCGTTCTCGTTCAGAATACCGCGCCCTATGATACCAGAGCGTGTCAAGGGGAGCAGGCGGAGCGGATCGATCACCGGGAGGAACGCGCTTTTCCGGGATGCTGCGCCTTGACTCCGCAAGCTATTTAGATATACTTCTAATTAGATGTATATCTAAATAGGAGCGCGTCATGAGCGACGATCAACTTCAGATTCTGCTGGCGTTCTTCAAGACGCTTGCGGAGGAAAGCCGCCTGAAGATCCTGGGCCTGCTCAGCACGGGCGAGCGCAGTGTGGGCGAGCTGGCCGCGCTGCTGGACCTCAAGGAGCCGACCGTGTCGCATCACCTCGCCAAGCTCAAAGAGCTGGATCTGGTCGAGGTGCGCGCCGAGGGCAACACTCGCTTTTACCAATTGAAACGTCAAGGATTGGAAGCCGTGAACAAACAGTTGTTCAGCCTGGAAATGATCGCGTCGTGGGCAGACGATGTAGAGGCGGAAGCGTGGGAGCGTAAGGTGCTCACCGACTTCTTCGAGAATGGCCGCCTGAAGGATATCCCGGCGCAGCGGAAGAAGCGCGACGTGATCCTGCGCTGGCTGGCGAGCCAGTTCGAGGTGGGGCGCGAGTATACCGAGATGGAAGTCAACGACCTCATCCGCAAGATTTACCCCGACTCGGCCACGCTGCGGCGCGAAATGATCGAGCAGGGGCTGCTCAAGCGCGAGCGCAACATCTACTGGCGGCTCGCACCGCCCCAGGCCTGATCCGCAGGCCGGACGCCCGCCAGGACTTCCGGTCTGTCAGCGGCTGAAGATGCGGCTGGGCAGATATTTGCCCACCGCTTCGAGCTTATCCCTGCCGCGCCCGCTGAAGTAGCTGTCCGCCAGACGCCCCATGCCATAGACTACGCTCACGGCCACCGCCGGTTTTGCCACCCACCAGCCCAGCACGGGCACGAATGTCGAGAGTTCCAGCGCCGCGAGGCTGAACGTCTCGCCCGCGGAAAAGATCGTGCCGCCCGCCTTCAGCGCCTCGCGGAAGGTGAGCTTGTGGCCGTGCCGCCGCGCGATCTCGCGGATCATCACAACTTCCAGCGCGCCCAGCACGATCGATGCGCCGGGCAGCGGTCCCCACAGCAGCGCGAGCACGCCTGCCGCGATCATGTACTTCCGGTAAATCTTGTTCATGGTCCGTCCTTTTACACCTGTCACAATACATGCCGTGTTTCAGGTTGTAGCAAGGATGCGGGCGGATCGGCACGCGGGGCAGGGCAAGCGGATCATTCAGGCGGGGAGGAATGGCGTAGAGGCGTATAACGATACGCCCCTACGAACCGGTACAGCTTGATGCGTTTAGCCCACCAGCGCCTGAATCACGGCGGGCAGATCGGCCAGATCGGTGATCGTGGCGTCGGGCCGGGTGGCGGTGCCCGCCGGGACAGCCTCGCCGCGCACGTTGTACCACACTGCGTGCAGCCCGGCGCGTTTCGCGCCCAGAATGTCCGTGCCGAACGTATCCCCGATCATGACGGCCTCGGCGGGCGCGCAGCCAGCCGCCGCCAGGATCGCGGCGAAGAAGGCCGGATCGGGCTTGCTGACGCCCATCGCCGCCGAGGTGTGGAACTGCGCGAAGTAGTGGTCCAGGCCGACGCGGGCCGTCGCGCGGCGAATGTCGTCGGGCAGCGAGACGTTGGCGTTCGATGCGACCACCAGCGTGTACTGCGGCTTCAGCGCGTCCAGGGCCGCCTCGATGTTGGGCATGGCGACCAGTTCCGGCGCATCCACCAGCTTGCCGGGAAAGCCGGGAATATCGTGCACCAGCGTATCCCCGGCGTCGAAGATAAGGGTCGTGATCACGGGCAGGTTACCTTTCGGGCGAAGGAGGCCGCACGGCAGGCAGCGGCTGCGGCGGCGTATGGGAGGCGACCATCGTTTCGTCGAAGCTGCGCGGCCCGTTCGAGGTGCTGATGACGATCTGGCCGGACTGTCCCGCGACTTCGAACGGCAGGACGCGCCGCGCTCCGGTCGGCGGGTGCAGCGGCAGCGCGATGAAGAAGGTGCTGCCCGGCAGCTTTTCCGCGTTGCAGCCTTCGCTCTCGACCCAGATCCGCCCCCCGTGACCTTCGATCACGCCGCGCGCGATGGTCAGGCCCAGGCCCGGCCCGCCGCCCATGAACTTGGTCGCGCCGGTCGAGTGCAGCTTGGGGTCCTGCACGCGGAAGAACTTTTTGAAGATCAGCTCCTGGTCGCTGGCGTCGATGCCGATGCCGGAGTCTTTGATCTGGACGATGACCTCGTCGTTCTCCACGACCCCGGTGATGTCGATCCGTCCGCCGTCCGGCGTGTACTTGATCGCGTTGGTGATCACGTTGCGGAACGCCTGCACCAGCCGCTGCTGGTCCGCTTGGATGTGCGGCAGATGGCGCAGCCCGCGCGCCGAGAGCATCAGCTTGCGATGGCGGATCGATTCGGTCAGCGGCTCGATCGCCATGCGCATCACCGACTCGACCGTGATGTCGGCAAAGGCGAGGTCCATTGCGTTCACGTCGATCTGGCTGACGTCGAGCATCGCGCCGATCAGGTTTTCGAGCCGGTCGGCGGCTTTGCGCAGGCTGGATGTCATGCCCGTCACCTGATCCTCGTCCAGCGCGCCTTCTTCGTTCATGGCTTCCAGAATGTCCGTATAGCCGCGAATCTGGGCGAGAGGGGTGCGCAGCTCGTGGCTGGCGACCGTGATGAAGTCCGTTTTGACGGTGTCGAGCTTTTCGAGCTGGTCGGTCGTGGTGGAGAGCGCGCGGTTGAGCTGGGCCTGTTCGGCTTCGCGGCGGCGCAGGTCATCCACCAGCCGCGCATTGCGCAGCGCAAATCCGACCTGGTTGGCGATCGTCATCAGCACTTCGAGATCGCGCCGTGAAAACGCGTCGTCAGAATTCTTCGCGCCGCAGCAGACCAGCCCCACCAGCCGCCCCTGCACGAAAACCGGCGCGTACACGCTCATGCGCAGGCTTTGGAAAAATGCGCGCTCGGCAAGATCGGCGGTGGTGTATACGCGCTCGAAGTCGAGATCGTATTGCAGCAGGGGCGCACGCCGGTCGAGCAGGTGGCGCAGGATCGGGCTGTCGAACTTGAGCGTGCACGACGTCGGCGGCTGATCGCTGTCGCTCTGCGGGGGCGATTCCAACATCAGGCCCTCGGCATCCTCGCCGCTGACCAGAATCACTCCGGCGCGCCGCACGCGCAGCACGTAGCCCACGGTGCGCACGGTCACGTTGACCAGCGCGTCCAGGTCCACGATGCCCGCGATTTCCTCGCTGTAGCGGCGCAGCAGCGGCGGCAGTCCGTCCGCTGACGCACCCCAGAACCGCGCGATCACCTGTTGGAGCGCTTGCAGCGCCAGGAAGAAAATCGACGCGACCGCCGCCAGCACGATGATCACGACCGGGGTGGCGTTGCCGTCTTCTTGGAGCTGCACGCCGATCATGACCAGCCCGAAGAAGAACAGGGTGGTGGTGACGACCATCAGCACCAGCGCGACCGTCCAGCGCAGCGTGTGGCGGATGCTGATCACCCGCCGGGCCATCACGCTGTAACATGCGCCGAGCAGCCCCAGGAACTGAATCGCCCAGCCGAGCTTGGCGAAAATCGCGTCACCGTTCGTTCCCGCGACGGAGCCGATCCAGATCAGCGGCACGAGGATCGCCCAGAACAGCGCGCGGTTGGCGACTTCGGGCAGGTGCGCGCGGTAGTAGGCGATGAACGCCGCGCCCAGCATCCACACGCCGCCGACGATCCAGCCGCCGATCAGCAGCGCCGACGTTGAGGTGAGCGGGTCCAGCAGCGTGTCCAGCCATCCGACCTCCCCGATGGCCAGCACCGGGTCCACGGACAGCATCACGGCCTGCGCGATCCACCAGATCATCCCGGCCAGCAGCCAGACGATCACCGACCGGTACTGCAAATAGCGCAGCGTCTGGCAGCCGAAAAACACCAGCATCAAATCCGTCGCCAGCACGAACAGGGCGCCGGGCGTGAGATCGGAGGGGAACAGGGCATCGTACGGCGCGGTGAGATGCGCGTCTTCAGGCAGCACATGCACCGCCGCCGCGATTCCGGCCACGAACAGCGCCGGGATCAGCCAGCGGCGCGCCCCGATCCCGATGGCGGCGCGATCGCGCGCGGCCAGGAGAAGGAGCAGCACGGCATAAGTAGCAACGAGTGTTGCGGGCAGCAGCATAGTGCTCGGCAAGGGCATCACCCCAAATGCGTGTGTATCCGCCTTCAGGCGGTACAATGAATCCGGCTCAGATCGACAGAAAATGGATGGATTGAACGACCTGAGCTAATAGTAACCGAATTCTCAGCCTCCGGCGATAGACCTCTAGGCCTGTTTCGTATGATTTCGCTCTGACTTAAGGTCTTCCCGCCGGAATATCCCTGCAATGGAGCCTATCCACATGACACGCCCCTTTCTCTACGCGACGACGAATCCTGGCAAGATGATGGAGATCCGTAACCTGATGCGGACGTTTGACCTGGATCTGCTTGCGCCGCAGGACATCGGCCTGGACCTGGACGTCGCGGAGGACGGCACGACGCTCGAAGAAAACGCGCGGCTGAAGGCCGAGGCATACCTCGACGCGCTGGCGGCAGCGGGCCGCGACGACGTGGTGGTGATGGCGGACGATACGGGGCTGGAAATCGACGCGCTCGGCGGCGAGCCGGGGATCCACGTGCGGCGCTGGCTGGGATACACAATGGAGGATGAGGCGATCATCGATCTGTGCCTGTCGAAGATGGCCGGGATTGCCCCGGCACAACGCGGTGCGCAGTTCCGCACGGTGATTGCGCTCGGCGCGCCGGGGATGCCGCTGAAACTGTTCGACGGCACGCTGCGCGGCGTGATCCAGGAGCAGCCCGGTACGCTGCGCATTCCCGGGTTCCCGTTCGAGGCGCTGTTTTCCGTGCCGGAATGGGGCATGCTGCTGGGGGAAATTCACTATCTCCCTGCCGAGCAGAAGGCCGCCTACGTCACGCACCGCGAGCACGCCGTCCGCCGCGCGCTACCGGCTATTCGGGCATTAGTGACGAATGGTGCATAAGCTCACCGGATTTGTATTACACTAGGGACATGGTGGGAGATGCCGATAGGGTTGGGCGCTCCGTTTGCGGCTGTCCAGCCTGTACGCGATCCCTCGAAAAAACCAAGCCAAATCTGCCTCCCCCCGGCTCCTTTCCAACCCAATTGGAAGGGCCGGGGACGAGGTGCGGGGCAGTGCGATTCATTCCGCATCGCCTCGATTCTATAACTTTTTGCGCCTTACTTAGTTTGCTGCCCAAAAATTTGCGCGCCTCGGGAGTCCGGCATGACAGCTTCTTACTATCAACCGCTGCGTATTTTTGTATCCTCACCTGGAGATGTGCGGGAGGAACGTAGGGTCGCTGAAGACACCATCAGGGAAGTCGATCTGAGGGTGCGCGATACGTTGAGCCTTCGCGCGGACTGTGTGAAATGGGAACACGAGCCGCCTTATACGCACAAGAACAGAATTCAACAGACGTTCAACGAATTGATTAAGTCGTGCCATGTTTTCATTCTGATTCTGAACAAGCGCGTCGGAACGGCTGATCCCGGGGAAGCGGAAACGCGCATGGAACAGGAAATCGATCTGGCGCGCAAAATGCTGGAAGAGAACCGGAAGATCACGATCCTGTCGTACTTTCACGAGATACCGGATAACAACGATCCCGGCGAGCAGGAGCGGAAAGCACGAGAACTGCGCACCCGGCTGGAAGACGAGGGATTCTTCTATCGTTCGTACAAGGACGTCAACGAGTTTCAGAATTTGCTCGTCCACGACCTGTACAACATCATGCTGCGCTTCAGCCTGTCCACGTTCAAACAAAAATGTCTGCGTGCGTTCTGGCAGCTTGGCATTACCGGAGAGCAGCGCAACCCCAAGCTCGTCATGATTTATCCCCCGGTGAACCGTTCCTTTATGCCGCAAGAAGAACCAGACGAAATCTGGCTGAAAAGACTTGTCCCTAACGTCGTTTTTGAAGATTTTAAGGCGTTACAAAAAGTCGAAAAAACGCTGCGTCTGACTGGCTTTCGTGAGGCGGAGACGTATACCAGCATCCACTACCCGTCCGACCTTCACGACCGCAACCGGCTTTGGATTTGCCTGCCGCGAAACCTGCCCAGCCTGGAGCAGCTTAAGTTGTACGAGGGGATCGCGCGCTTCCGTGCGTTCCCCCGGCGGGGCGATACGGAGCCGTTCATTCAGTGGCGCGGCAAAAGCGGATGGTTCAAGGTCGAGTCGCCGCTCTCCAAGTATCTGGCGCTCCAGCGCGATACGCTGCGCGGCGGGGAATGGAGGCCGGAACACGGACGCATCATTGCCAAAGATTACGCGGTCCTGGCGCGCTTCACCGATCCCCGCGCGCAAAAAGTGATGGGCGAGGCCACCCTGAAAGACTTCTTCCTGGCCGGGATCAGGGGGTTGGGCACGTGGGGCGCGGCGTGGTTCCTGGACCGCAAGTATGGGGCTTTTGAACGCTACAACGACAGCGAGGACGAAACCATCCAGATGTTGTTGGAAGTAACCTACGTAGACGAGGTGATTTACGATGTCCGCGATGTATCGGATCAGCCGAAAACCTATTTTACACGCCAGAACCAGGAGTCTACGATCCGGGCTGTAATTGCCAAGCACCATCCGCTTGGATAGAGCGTGTTCTGCGCTTGTAGCCCCCCATCCCCTGGCCCCTTCCCCCACGCAACCCTGTTGCGCGGGGGCCCCGAGAAAAAAACGGGCGGGTCACAGACCCGCCCCTACAGAACCGCGTTAACCGTGTGTCGTCCTGTTTTGCTTGACTGTGCCGGTAGCTACTTGTCCGTCGTGAGCTGGAAGCCGCTCATGAACTGCTTTTGCAGCAGGATGAACACGATCACGGGGGGCAGGCTGGCGATCACCGCGCCCAGCATCAGCGGCCCGTACTGGATCGCGCTGTCACCGGCACGCAGCGTCCCGATGCCGACCTGAACCACGTCCATCTTTTGATCCGAGATGATCATGTTCGGCCACGTGTACATGTTCCAGGCATAGATGCACTGCACGACGGCCAGCGCACCGATGGTGTTCCAGCTCATCGGGATCAGCACGCGCATCAGGAACTGGAGCGGGTTGGCCCCGTCGAGCTGGGCCGCTTCGGAAAGCTCCGGCGGGATGCTGGCAAAGTGCTGCCGGAACAAAAATGCCCCGGTCGCGCTTGCCAGAAACGGCACGACCAGCGCCAGATAGGTGTTGTCCCAGTCGAGCTGGTTTACCAGCCGGAACAGCGCGATGATCAGGACTTCGGTGGGCATCATCAGCGTGATCAGCACGAAGCCGAACACGAGCCACTTGCCGGGGAACCGGAAGTAGACGAAGCCCAGCCCCGCCAGCAGCGAAAAGATCGTTTTGCCGATGGTGATCGCTGCGGTCATGATCAGGCTGTTGACCATGTAGTCTTGCAGGTGGCGCTGCACGAAGACCATGTGCCAGTTGTCCGAGATGGCGCTGCCGAAGGTGAACTGGTAGCGGAAAACCTCGGCGTTGGACTGCGTCGCCACGATGATCGCGTAAAAGACCGGGACGCCCAGGATGAAGCACGAGATCCATAGGACCACGTGCGCGTACCAGCGCTTGGGCAGCCAGCCGGTCCGGGGTTCGGCGTACGTCGCGTCTGCGTGGGTGGTTTCTTGAGAAAGGCTTGCCACTGCTTACACTCCGTAAGTGACCTGGCGGCCATTGGTGCGGAACATGACGAGCGTCATGGCGATCACCATCAGGAACAGCACGATCGACTGTGCTGCGGCTTTGCCGAGGTCGTTATTATCGACGCCAAGCTGGATGACCCGGTACATCATGGTGGTGGTCGATTGCAGCGGACCGCCGCCGGGCGTCAGGTAGTCGATGGTGGCATACGTCTCGAAGAAGGCGTAGGTCATGTTGGTGATGATCAGGAAGAACGTCGTGGGCGACAGCAGCGGCCACACGATGTGCCAGAAGCGCTTCAACACGCCCGCACCGTCGATCGCGCCCGCCTCGATCAAATCTTTGGGCACGTTTTGCAGCCCCGCGATGTAAAACAGGATATTGAAGCCCATCGACTTCCATACGCTGGCGAGGATCACCGTCCACGGCGCAACGTCCGGGTCGTTGAGCCAGCCGGGCCGGATGCCGAACCAGTCGCCCAGGAAGTGATTGATAATGCCGCCGGAGGGATTGAACATCAGCAGGAAGATGACGCCCGCCACCGCCGGGGAGATCGCGTAGGGCCACACGAGCAGGACGCGGTAGATCGACGCGCCTTTGAGCGGCAGATAGGCCATCGTGGCGATGAGCAGCGACAGCCCCATGCTGATCACGACGATCAGGATGGACATGTACATCGTGCGCCCGACGATGTCCAGGTAGGACGAATCCTGCACCAGCCGCGTGAAGTTATCCACGCAGATGAACGCCTCGCGCTTCGCACCCATGCGTGCCAGCTTGGTCGAAAGGCGCAGCGTTTCTAGCGAGGGATAGTACAGGAAACCAAGCAGGATGATCAGCGTGGGAGCCAGCAGCGGGAACGCGATCCAGCCGTGTTTGAAGGTGCCCTGCGTCGGTTGGGAGGTGGCCGAAACCAGACTTTGGCCGCGCAGCTTGCGCACGCTGATCCAGGCGATCGGGGCGATCAGGAGCGCCATGCCAGCGGCGATCAGCCCGTAACCGAAGACCCGGTCGATCGTTTCGCGTTCGGCCTCGAAGGTGCAGTAGTCGAGGGGGATCATGAACAGCAGCGAGCCTGCCCCTCCGGCAACCGCGCCCAGCACGCTGCCCAGCAGCAGAGATCCTCGCACTCGTTGGAATATCAGCCCCAGCACGGCGGCGCCGATGACGGCAGCAGCCAGACCCAAGAGCAGCGGTGAGACAACCATCATGCCATGTCTTTCTCGTTCAACACTTTCGGTGGATTCAAAAAAGGAAAAGAGGGGCGGCGTAATGCCGCCCCTGGTGTTGCATCTTATCAGGCTTGCCGTACCGGTTTATTCCGGCGCGTTCAGCAGGTTGTACTCTTCGATGATCTGATTGGCTTCGTCAGCCGCATCGTTGAGCACCGAAGCCGGATCGTCGTCGGTGAGCAGCACGCGGTCGATCGCGGCGGTCACGACGTTGCGGATGGCCGGGAACCCGCCCACCAGCGCGCCGCTGGTCGCCGGGGTGATCGTGGAGTTCGCCAGTTCATCAGCGGCCACGGTCTGGTTCGGGTTTTCCTCGAACCATCCCTCAGATTCGAGCAGCTCGTTGGCGCTTTCGCGGATGGCGATGTAGCCGGTCAGCTGGTGCCAGGCCGCGGCGTTTTCGGTGTTGGACATGTAGAGCATGAAGGACAGCGCGCCGTCTTCCACCTCAGGATCGAGGCCGTCGGTCAGCCACATCGTCGCGCCGCCGATCAGGTTGCCGGTCCAGCCGGTTTCCTGGTTGTAGGGCAGGTAGGACGCCACGGTCTCGAAGCCGTTTTCCTTACCCATGTTGGTGTAGAGGGTCGTGTCGGAGCTGCTGTACGCGGCCATCGCAACCTGCTGCGTCTGGTAGGCCTGGTCCACCGTGCCCCACGAGTCGCCGCCCTGGGCGCCGCTGTAGTACAGGTAGCCCTTGTCGTACATGTCGTTCAGCCAGTTGAGGACCGCCACACCGGCGTCGCTGTTGAAGGCAACTTCAGTCGCGCGGTCGGAACGGCCATTGTCGTTGTTCACGAACAGCGCGTCCTGCTGGGCCAGCCACTGCTCGAAGAACCAGCCGTGGTTGGGGAAGGTGAAGCAGTACTCAGGATGGCTGTCCATCGCCATGACGGCTTCGCAGGCGGCGTCTACGTCGGCCCAGGTCTGGGGCGGCTCTTCGATGCCCGCGGCGTTGAGGATCGTCATGTTGTTGAACATGAGCGCCGAGGAGGTGTTCCAGGGCATCGAGGTGAATTCACCGTTCAGCGAATAGTATTCACGAGCGGGGGCAACGATGTCGTCAAAGTTGGTGGGGATGCCGTTGACTTCGGTGCGGTCGCCAATTGCCTGCTGAATCGACTTGAACAGGCCGCTGTCACGAGCGTCCTGCGTCCCGGCCTCGAAGAACTGCACGATCGCGGGCAGTTCACCTTGCTCGGCGGCAACGGTGACCTGGGCGAACAGTTCCTCATAGGTGTAGCCGCCGGTGACAACGACGTTGTACTGGGGATACTCGGCGTTGAATGCTGCGGCAACATCTTTCGCCCAGTCCAGCCGGTAGTCCGAGAACGCGACCCACGCGTTGATCTCGATCGGCTCCTGAGCGGTCGCGGCACCGGCGGCGGGCATCAGAGCGGCCACCACGAGCAGCGCGGCGAGGGTCAAGAAAACTAGTCTCTTCATCCTGTTTTATTCCTCTCTTATTGTGCATATTGGACGAAACAGGCAATTTGCTATCAGTATAGCATGCGATAAGTTAAACATGGAAGGTTAAACGGAAGTTAAGCGCGGGCTAGCGGTTCGGCGCATGTGAATAAATAAAATTTTACGGAGCGATTTTCCCCGGATGGCTGCGCGGCTGCGGATGGATTTTTGTATGATTCGGAAGCTGGGGCAGCGGTTGGCTGTTGGCGATTAGCGGTTGGCGGAGAGCAAGGGCAAAGGCAAGGGCAAGGGCAGACCTCACCCCCGGCCCCTCTCCAATCAAGTTGGCTGAGGGGAGACAGGCGCGGGCAGGGTGGGGTTGTGTGGGGGTGAGAGTGTGGTGCCTGTGGTGAGAAAAGCCGGGTAGGGCAAGCCCTACCCCTACGGCGATCGGCCCTGGCGTGCGGTGGCGAGTGCATCCCGTGTTT
>NZ_DAISHJ010000146.1:0-11407 GCF_036822615.1 Aggregatilinea sp.
GTGTGCGAGGCCGCGCGCGCGTCGATGACGCCGCCGCCACGCCCGTCGTTTTTCGTCGGGCGGCAGGGCGAGCTGGACCGCGTGCTGCGCCCGCTGCTTTCGGGCAGTCCGATCGTGCTGCAGGGCGAGCCGGGCGTGGGCAAAACCACGTTTCTGGCGGCGATCGCCATGCACGAGCGCACCCGCCAGCGCTTCCGCCGCATCTGGTGGATCGACGATCCGGCGCGGCTGGATCAAACGCTGGCGCTGGCGCTCAATTTGCCGCACGTGCTGGCCGAACAGGACCCCGTGCTGCGCATGAGTCTGCTGGCGGCGCAGTTCAACGACAATACGCTGCTGGTGGTAGACAACGCGATCAGCGGCGAGATCGACCTGGGCGGACTGTATCGCCTGACGCCGCACGTCCTGGTTGCCTTCGAGACGGCCCCTGAGATGCCCGATCCTGACGAGCCGCTGCCCGACGATCCTGAGGGTGTGGTGACGCTGCGCCCGCTGGACGATACGGCGGCGGTCGATGCGCTGGCGCACTTCGCCGGGATCGAGGACACGCGGCGCATTCGCGGCGACCTGCTGCGCGTGGCGCGGGAGCTGAGCAGTTTTCCGTACGCGCTGGTGCTGGCCGGGCTGCTGATGAAACAGGATCGCCTGTCGCTGGACGAGCTTGAGGATCTGCTGGCGATCGGTGAGGTGATGGCGGCGCACGCGGCTCAGGTCGAGGACGGCGCGGAGCCGGTCCCGCCGCATTTGCTGGCGCTGAACCGCGTGCTGGACGTGTCGCTGGGCGCGCTGCCGGGCGATTACCGCGCGCTGGTGGAGGCGTTCGCGGCGTTCCCGATGGACGGCGCGCCGTTCGAAGGGCTGCACGCGGCGGCACGGATCGGATCGGCGCTGGCGACACGGCGCGGCCTGACGGCGCTGGAACAGTACGGCTTCGTCCGGCCCGATTTCCACGACGGGGCGCGGGCGGTGATGCACCCGACCGTGTACGCGCGGGCCGCGGTGGTCGATCCGCACGGGAGCGCGGTCGGCAAGCGGATGCGCGGCTGGGCGCTGCAAACGGCCAAAGAACACGCGAGCGATCCGCTGGCGCTGTATCAGGTCGAGGGCGCGCTGCGCTACGCGCTGGCCGTGTCGGAGAGCCTGCCGGAAAAATCCGCCCCGCTGGACAAGGCGCTGCGCCCCTATTTGCAGGAATATACGCCGGGGCTGGCGGGTAATACCAACGCGCCGGTCACGGATGGGCCGCGCGGCGAAGGCACGGCGCTGACCGTCGAAGGGCTGCGCCAGACGGACGAGGGCGCGTACGAAGTCGCGGAGCAGACGCTTCAGCGGGCGCTGGACCTGCGCCGCGAGCACGACAGCGCGCACGCCCTGGCCGAGACGATGGTCGCGCTGGGACGGCTGTACGACGCGATGGGGCGCTATGCGCAGGCGGAAAAGCTGCTGGTTGACGCGGCGGAGATCGTGTTCAACCTGGGCGCGGAAGAATCGGTGAGCGTGCTGCGGCGCTGTTTGGCGCGTGTGTACCGGCATATGGGGCGGCTGAATGATGCGCTGGCCGTGCTGGACGAAGCCGCCGAGGCGCACCTGGAACGCGCCATGATCCTGCGCGCGCAGGGGCATTATGCCGACGCCATGCACGAGATCGACTGCTCGCCGGACGCGTCGCCGTATTTACGCTCGGAAATGTCGCTGCTGGCCGGGCATTACGCCGAGGCGCTGGCGGCCATCGCGGAAGAGGACGATCCGGCGACGGGGCATCTGCGCGCCCAGATCTACCACCTGGAAGGGTCAAGCGATCAGGCCATTCGCGGCTACGAGATGGCGCTCGAAACGTGCGCGCCGGACGATCCGGCGCGGGCGCGGTCGCTGCGCGGGTTAGGCGCGGCGCTGGCCAGCGGCGAACAGTATACGGCGGCGTGCAGCGTGCTGGAAGAAGCACTGGCACTGCATGAACAGGGCGGCCAACCGGACCGGCTGGGACAGGGCCGCACGCTGCGGCTGCTGGCGGCGGTGTATTACGTCGCGGGGGATACGCGTCACGCGGCGGAGACGGCGCGCGCGGCGCTGGAACACCTGGAAGGCACGAAAGCCGCCGAAGACATCGCGGACACCTGCCGGACGTTGGGGCGGGCGCTGTGGCGGCTGGAAGATTACGAGGGGGCGCAGGACGCCTTCGAGCGCGAGGTCAACGCCGCGCAGGGCATGACGATCCGCAACGAGGCGCGGATCGGCGTGGCGCTGCACCATCTGGCGGATACGTACCGCATGTCGGGCAGCATCGACCGCGCTGTGGCGAATTATCGCCGCGCGCTGACGCACAAGAACGCCGCGCTGGACCCGACCGGTTATTTCATCACGCAGGTGGCGCTGCATCGCGGGCTGGTGGAGCAGGGACGCCTGCAGGCCGCGATGGACGTGGCGCAGGAGATCCTCGATCAGCTCGAAAAACAGCCGCATCCCGATTTACAGCAGCTCGGTTTTGCCGAGATGCTGCGCGCCCGCACGCAGCAGGGGATGGATCGCCCGATCAGGGCCGGGCAGTCGCTTCAGGAATGGACGCAGGTCCTGACGGCGCGCGCAGACGAGGCGCTGGTCGACTCGCGCCTAGGGCTGCGCGTGCTGGTGTTGGGGCTGGCGTCCCGATCGCTGCTGGCCGACCAGCGGCCCAGCCTGGCGCTGACGGCGGCGCAAGAGGCAGTGCAGATCGCGGAGGCGGAATTCCCGCACAGCCCGGCGGCGTGGGCGGCACGGCGCGACCTGGGCGAAGCGTACATGGCGCTCGATCAGGTCGAGGAGGCGGTGCTGGCGCTGGAACCGCTGCTGGACGACGCGGTGCGCGCCGAACCGGCGACGTATGCGGCGGCGCAGACGATCACCGGGCAGGGCTACCGGCGGTTGGGCGAGATCGAGGAGGCGCTGGCGCATCTGCGGCTGGCGTTCGAGACGGAGCCGGAGCCGCATCTGCGCGGGCTGATCCAGGAAAGCCTGGGCGAAGGGCTGCTGGCGCTCGGCAGACCGGTCGAGGCGATCGAGAGCCTGCGCGCGGCGGCGGAACTGGTGGACCGCAAGGAACATCCCGACGTGGCGGCGCGCATTTTGACCGCGCTGGCGCATACGCTGGGCGGGCAGAACCGCTACGCCGAGGCGATCGACGTGTATGAGGATGCGCTGGTGGTGCTGCGCAGCGTGGAGGACGCCAACCCCACGCATACGGCGGACGTGCTGCGATCGCTGGGGCAGACGCACGAAGCGCAGGGCCAGCTTGCGGAGGCGGCGCGCGCGTACCGGCGGGCGTTGAACATTTTGGAGAAGGTCGAGTCCCCGCGCCAGATGCGCGACACGCTGCACCTGCTGGCGCGCGTTACGGGGGCGATGGGCGATCAGAGCGCGGTGCAGCTTTACGAGCAGACGTTCGAGCTGACGCAGCAGATCGGCAACCCGCGCGAGATCGGCGTGGTGCTGCGCGAACTGGGCGATGTGCACCGCGATGCGGAGCGCACCGGGGCCGCCGTGCAGTGCTACCAATCGGCGTTGGAACACCAGCCCGCGAGCGAGTTCCCCGACGAGCGCGTGGCGACGCTGCGCAACCTGGGCCGGGCCTACGCGCGGATGCAGCGCTACGACGAGGCGCGCGCGATGTGGGCCGAAGCGCTCGACCTGTCGCGCGATCTGCCGGATAAATCACCGCTGCAAATCGCGCTGACGTATTATTCCATCGCGGAGGCGCACCGCGTGCAGGAGCATTATCCCGAAGCGGAAAAAGCCTACCGCGAGGCGCTGAAGCTGCACGTGCCGGGCACGGTCGAGACGGCGGCGACGCTGCGCGCGCTGGGGCAGGTGCTGCACGCGGCGGGCCGCTATGACGATGCGGTAGACGCGCTGCGCAGGGCGTTCGAGGCGGAAAAGGCGCAGCCGCAGCAGGCGAACGCGCGGCTGGTCCAGACGCTGCAACTGCTAGCGACGACGCACGAGGCCCGGCAGGATCTCGTGCAGGCGATCGCGCGGCATCACGAGGTGCTGGTGTACATGGACCGGCGCTTGCAGCCCGTGGCCTACGCGGAGACGCTGCGCGCGTTGGGCAGGCTCTACCGCGACAGCCAGAAATATGACCAGGCGCTCAAGGCGCTGGAAGAAGCGCTCGAAATCGAAAACGGGCACGCGCCGCGCAGCGACGACCGGATCAGCGCGACGCTGCAATCCATCGCGGACACGTACCGCGCGGCGGGCGAGCTGGAACGCGCCGCCGAATATTACCAGCGCGTGACGCTGTACGAGAACATGGCCCGGCGCGCTTCGGAGGATCTGCGCGATACGCTGGACGAGCTGGAACGCCGCCGCGCGACGCTGCAAGCGGCGGAACAATCGCTGGCGCTGCTGGACCTGAGCGACAACGCCGACCTGAAGGACCTCGCGTTCATCTACGCGCTGATCGCGCGGTCCCATGCGGGGCTGAGCCAGCCGCGCGAGAGCGCCGAGGCGATCGAAACGCTGATGGATATCCTCATGACGCACCGCGAGGACGTGCGCGCCGATGCCGGGCCGCCGGATAACCGGGCGCTGGCGTGGCTGATCGCGGCGCGTGAGGCGCAGGACGGCGGGCGGATCGAGGCGGCGCAGGACGCGTGCAGCGCGGCGCTCGATCAGGTGCACAACGCCAACCTGCGCTGGGTGATCCAGCAGGTCGAGCGGTCGGTGGGCTGATCGTTGGGCGGTCGTTTTTGCGCGTCGGCAGGGGCGAGGGCAAAGGAACAACGGGCGGGTCGAAGTCCCGTAGACATTAAGCTAACGGACCAGACAGGATCGTTTCCCCTGGCGTGAAATCAAAGCGCCAGCGGTGATAACCGTAGGGGTAGAGCTTGCTCTACCCGTTTTTTCTCTTAACGGGCGATGCAAGCATCGCCCCTACGAAAAGCGTGACAGTCTGTTTTCCCCTTAAACGGGCTCAACTTAGTGTGTATGAGTTGAGGACTCGCCTTTTTTGCGCCCCCGGAATTGGCGCACGGCGGTTGGGAGCGGGGCGTGCGGCGCGCGCTCCTTGCGGGGGCGCTTAGCTCGGCGTAAACAATGCTGATCGCGGGGCAGACTGCCGTCATCGTGCGCGGAAAATGGTGCTGTTTGACCTAAGAGACCCGGGTGAGATCGGGTAGAATAAGGCCAAACCAGGAACGAAGTCGAGCCGGGCGGGGGCGGACCATCGGATTTTGGCCACATACACGTGGTGAATGACTTCCAGAACAGCGTCGTGTTCGACTCTATCCCGGTCTATTTGATGCCCATGCGCGGGCAGATTGGTTATGAGCGGGCGCGCAGCGAAGTTCGATGTACCGCCAGCAATGCAGCCGCAAGAATGAAGAGATCCAATGATGATACCCCACGAACGACTCGTCGATATTTTCAAAGCACTGTCAGATCCCAACCGCCTGCGCCTTTTCGAGTGCCTGCTGGAAAGCGACCAAACCAACACTGAGCTGATGAACGAAGTCGGACTCAGCCAGAATTTGCTGTCGCACCATCTGAGTGTGCTGGTCGATGTCGGTCTGATCTCCGTGCGCCAGAGCATCGGGGACGCGCGCCGCCGCTACTACATCCCCAACATGGAGGTCCCGCACCTGCTGTCGCTGTGGTGGTGGCAGCAAGGATTGGCGGTTGACCGGCCCTGCCCGCCGCTGCGCCACCCGAAGACCGTGTTGTTTTTGTGCCGCAAAAACGCCGCCCGCTCGTTGATTGCCGAAGCGATGACGCGCGCCATCGCGCCGCAAACGCTGATCCCGTACAGCGCCGGGATCGACGCGGGCACGATGCCCGCGCAAGTGCTCGAAGGGCTGGCGCGGTGCGGCATTTCCGGCGACGGCCTGTACACCAAACAGTATCCCGAACTGCCGACCATGACGTTCGACTACCTGATCACGGTGTGCGATCGCGTGCACGAGCCGGGACTGCCGCCGGAACTGTCGTACCGGCGGTGCCTGCACTGGTCGATGGTCGATCCTGAGGAGGCGAACAGCAGCGAGGAAGACTTCACTGCCGCGATGGACGCGCTGTGCGACGAGATCCGGCACCGTCTCATGCTGTTCGCGCAGCGGGTGGCCGCGCAGGATGCTGCGGACGCTGCGGACGCTGACGTAAGCTGAGCGTAGGGTGAGCGCGCCGGGCGCGTGTGCCGGAACCGGGCCGGAATTTGATACAATAGCGTACAGGTTCTCCGGATCGCCGGAGGGTGACGCTCGTATCGTAAGCACAGTCCGTTTACTGTTGGGGAGGTCCCGGTGCATCGTCGCAGCCTGATTACCGTTGTCCTGGCGCTGCTGCTCCTATCCACATCCATGTCTGTTGGCAGCGTGCGCGCGGCTGGTCCTGATCGCGCGGCATGCCTGCAAAGCCCTTTTGGTCCCGGCTGTACGGCAGGGCTGCCCAGCGTCGAGTACCAGATGCTGCTAGACGAGATGCTGCTGCATCCGTCGCCCAACGTGCGGCAGGTCCCGGTCGATGAAGACGAACTGCTGCGGTTTGCCTTCCGCAAGATCGTCGGCGGGGCCGCCACGATCTACGACGCGCCGGACGGCAACCCGGTCGGCACGATCGACGAGGGCTTCAATTACGTCACGGTGACCGATACACAGGGTGATTGGATTCAGATCAACGACGGGCAGTGGATGCCCGCCAGCCAGCTTGCCATCGCACGTCCGAGCGAGTTTACGGGCGTTTACATCGACGATCCGCTGCCGTATACGATGGCGTGGATGCTGCTGCCGACCTATGCCAGCGTTTCACCCGGCGCGGAAGGCGACCAGTCGCGCCCGATCCTCGAACGGTATACGCGCGTCAACATTTTTGCGACCGCGACCGTGGGCGATTGGGAATGGTATCTCGTGGGGCCGGACCAGTGGGTCAAACAGACGCAGCTTGCGCGCGTGCTGTACATCGAGCGTCCGGCGCAGGTGAAGGGGCGCTGGTTCGCCGTGGACCTGTTCGAGCAGGTGCTGGTGGCCTATGAGGACGATACGCCCGTGTACGCCACGCTGATTTCGTCGGGCCTGCCCGACTGGGAGACGAACGAAGGCACGTTTACGGTCTGGGCGCGGCAGGTCAACGGCCACATGAGCGGCGCGGAAGGCCAGACGGACTTTTATTCGCTCGAAAACGTGCCGTGGGTGATGTATTACGACAACGCGATCTCGCTGCACGGGACGTACTGGCACGACGGCTTCGGCTACCGCCACAGTCACGGCTGCGTCAACATGAGCATCACCGACGCGCACTGGGTCTACCAGTGGAGCATGGATGGCGGTTACAGCACGCCGTACGTGTACGTGTACAGCTCGGGTGAGTATAAGTAGCGGGAGATCAGCGATTAGCGATTAGCCGCTGGCGGTTCGCCAAAGCAACCGCGATTCCCTCCAGTCAAGTTTTGGGGGGGAAGATCGGCACAATCACAACGCGCATTACGGGCGGGATTCCAGTCTCGCCCGTTTTTTGTTCCCGCTGAAGTTGGGCGCGCGCTATGCGGAGCCGATTTATAAGAAATCGGTTAAATCTATTTGTATCCGATTGTGAAAAATAGTACAATATAATTGTCAGCGGAGGAAAATAAACTTCTTTCATCGTCGTACCATTCCCTCCGCTCAAAAGGACAACAGCATGGAACTCAAGGGACTGGCAGGCAAGACGGCGCTCGTGACGGGCGCGAGTTCGGGCATTGGCCGTTCGACGGCGCTGCTGTTCGCCCAGCAGGGCGCGAACGTCGTGGTCAGCGATGTTGACGTTCCCGGTGGTGAAGAAACCGTGCGGTTGATCAAAGAAGCAGGCGGCAACGCGATCTTCGTGTGCTGCGACGTGTCGAACGCCGAGGACGTGAAGGCGCTGATCCGGCGCACCGTGGACACGTATGGGCGGCTCGACTGTGCGGTAAATAACGCGGGCATCCTGGGGCGGTTCGTCCCCACGGCCCAGTATGACGAGGCGATGTTTGACCAGATCATGGCGGTGAACGCGCGCGGCGTGTTCCTGGGCATGAAGTACGAGATCGAGGCGATGCTGCAAAACGGGGGCGGGGCGATCGTCAACACGTCCTCGGCGGCAGGACTGGTCGGCATTCCGGGCATCGTCGGCTACAGCGGCAGCAAACACGCGGTGGTCGGCATGACCAAGACCGCCGCCGCCGAATACGCCCGGCAGGGCATCCGCATCAACGCTGTGAATCCCGGCGGTGTGCTGACGCCGATGGTGTTCAACATCGAACGGCCTGCGACTCCGCCGCCTGCGGATCAGCCCGATCCGCACCCGATCGGGCACTCGGCCCAGCCGGAGGAAATCGCGGCGGCGATCGTGTGGCTGTGCTCGGACGCGGCTTCGTTTGTGACGGGCATCGCAATGCCGGTGGACGGCGGCCTCGTCGCCGTCTGATCGCCATCGCGCGGCGATCACCGGCCTACAAGCGCACCCCGAAGGGTGCGCTTTTTTGTGCGTCGCGCCGGAGCGCGTCTACCCCGATTTCCCCCCAAACACTTTCAGCATTATTATTACATTCACCATAAAGATGGCTTACTGCATGCGGGTAAATGCGGTCGATAAAGGGGACCTCTCTATGCTTACACCTGGCCAGATCCGACCGGTCATTCCTCAGTCACTGGAGGGCATTGATTTGCCCGGTTTGACTGGAGAACGCGGGCAGGTGCGGGATAATTTTGTACTGCACGATGGTCGCCGGGTGGTGATCAGCACCGACCGCTTCACGGTTTTTAACCAGCAGGTGGGATTGATCCCGTATAAGGGGCAGGTGCTGAACCAGCTCACGCTGTGGTGGTTCGAGCAGACGGCGAACATCATGCCGAATCACCTGATCGACGTGGTGGACCCCAACACGACGATCGCGCTCACCGCGCACCCCCTGCCGATCGCGGTGGTGGTGCGGGCGTTCCTCAGCGGCGTGACGCCGTCGAGCCTGTGGACGCGGTACGAAGCGGGCGAGCGCAGCATTTACGGCCATACATTCCCCGACGGTCTGCGCAAAAACCAGGAACTGTCCCAGCCGATTGTGACGGCCACCTCGAAGGCGTTCGGGCGGGCGCACGACCAGCCGTTGACGCACGAGGAGATCGTGGCGCTGGGGGTCGAGCCGGGGCTGTGGGAGCGCATTCAGGACAAGGCGCGCAAACTGTTCCTGCTCGGCCAGCAGATGTGCATCCTCTCCGACCTGATCCTGGTGGACAGCAAATACGAGTTCGGGCTGGATCTCAACGGCGATCTAGTGCTCATCGACGAGCTGCACACGCCGGACAGCAGCCGCATGTGGCGGTCGGATACGTACGACGAGCTGTTCGAGGAAGGCCGCGAGCCGGAAAGCTTCGACAAAGAGTTCGTGCGGCTGTGGTATCAGGCGCAGGGCTTCCGCGACGGCGACAAACTGCCGCCGCTGCCGGAGGATATGCTCATCACCATCAGCCAACACTACCAGGGCGTCTACGAGATGCTGACCGGCACCGCGTTTCTGCCCGCCAGTTATCCGGCCCAAAAGCGGATCTGGGCCGCACTGCGCGCCGCAGATGTGGTAGGGTAGAGATACGTCATGTGACGAGGGTGAAACCCTCGCCGCTTCCACCAGGGGCCATTAGCCCCCGGACCCCGCCTTACGGCGTTACACCGTGCGGCAAGCAGGTTTTCGAAGGTACAGCGTCCTGCAAAACGGGGCAAGGTCATTTGTGCCCTGGCGGCAGGTTGTGTTGTGTTCGCGGGCCGGGTCGGGCCCCAGTTCCCTTCGTTCGGTGACCGATGCGGATCAAGCCGACGCTTGAAATGATCCGCACTCGGACGGATACTCACGCCGCTGACGCGGCAGTCGTACAGGTTGGGCGCAACAAACAGGGTGGCTCGGAGAGCGAAGCCGCTTATATTTATATTCTATATCGCCGGTACGCAGTTCGGTGTGCCGGGCTGATCTGGAGGGGAGAACCGGCATGCGCCACGTGCTCGTGGTGGGCGGCGGCGGGCGAGAACACGCCCTGGCCTGGAAGCTGGCCCAATCGCCGCGTGTGGGGCGGATCAGCGTCGCTCCCGGCAACGCGGGGACGGCGCAGTTCGCGCACAACGTGGACATCGACGCCACGGATATCGTCAGCCTGATGGAATTCGCGGAGACGGAACAGGTCGATCTTACCGTGGTCGGGCCGGAAGAACCGCTGGCGAGCGGGTTGGTGGACCAGTTCGAGGCGGCGGGGATGCGCATCTTTGGTCCCCGGCGGCAGGCGGCCCTGATCGAGACGTCCAAGAGCTTCGCCAAGCGGCTGATGATCGCGCACGGCGTGCCGACGCCGCGTTATGAGGTCGTGACCAACCTGGAAGACGCGCGCGAATTTCTGCTGACGCACCCGGTCGATCGCGTCGTGATCAAGGCGGACGGGCTGGCGCGTGGGAAAGGCGTGTTTTTGCCGCGCGGCGAGACGGATGCCGAAGGGATTTTACGCTCGCTGCTGGAACGCGATGCGCTGGGCGGGGCAGGTCGCCGCGTCATCCTCGAAGAACGGCTGCACGGCGACGAACTGTCGTTGATGGCGTTCACCGACGGGCATACCCTGGCGCTGATGCCTTCCGTGCGCGAATACAAACGCCTGCGCGACGAGGGCATCGGGCCGAACACGGGCGGTATGGGGGCGCACGCGCCCGCGCCCGCCGTCTCGCGCGAGCTGGCGCTGCGCATCAGCCGCGAGATCATCGAACCGGCGCTGGCCGGGCTGCAAAGCGACAACTGCTGCTTCGCCGGGGTGATCTACGTGGACGTGATGCTGACCCCCACGGGGCCGCAGGCGCTGGAACTCAACGCGCGGTTTGGCGATCCCGGCGCGCAGGCCGTTTTGCCGCTGCTGGAAACCGATTTGCTGGATGTGATCGACGCGTGCATCGACGGCACGCTGAACACGCTCGACGTGCGCTGGTCGCATGACGCGGCGGTGTCGGTGGTGCTGGCGACGGCGGGCTATCCCGAGCGCAGCGATCCCGGGCTGCGCGTCGCCATGACGCGCGACGTGCCGGACGACGTGCTGATGTTCCACGCGGGCACGCGCTGGCTGGACAGCGGCGTGCTGGTTACGACGGGCGGGCGCGTGCTCGACGTAACGGGCGTGGGGCCCGATCTCACGGCGGCAGCGCAGTGCGCCTATCGCGGCGTGCGGTGCGTGAGCTTCGACGGGATGCAGTACCGGCGCGACATCGGGCTGCTGCGGTCGCAGTGGGAGTAGGGGCGACGACGGAAAGCCAAGTGCGGACCTCACCCCCGGCACCAGAGGAGCAGGAATCAGGGACTGGGTGCTAGGGATTAGGGAAAAGCAAGAGCAAAAGCAACCACGACCTCACCCGCGGCCCCTCTCCAACTTGATTCTGGGAGAACGACACTTTTGAGGGGGAAGGTTGA
>NZ_DAISHJ010000147.1:0-11341 GCF_036822615.1 Aggregatilinea sp.
GATTGAGCCGGAATCTCGTGCTGAGTCACGCGGTTGGGGCGGGCGATCCGCTGCCGGAGGATGCCGCACGCGCGGCGATGCTGATCCGCGTGAATACGCTGGCGCAGGGCTACAGCGGCGTGCGCCGGTGCGTGATCAATACGCTGGCCGGGATGCTCAATCGCGGCGTGCTGCCGGTGATGCCGCAGCAGGGATCGCTGGGTGCGTCGGGCGACCTCGCGCCGCTGGCGCATCTGGCGCTGGTGCTGAGCGCCCCTGCTCCGGGCGAGGCCGATCATCCCGGCGCGAGCGGGCAGGCGTGGCTGGACGGGACGCTGCTGTCCGGCGCAGAGGCGATGGCCGCCGCCGGGCTGGAGCGCGTGGTGCTGAGCGCGAAGGAAGGCGTCGCGCTGGTGAACGGCACGGCGGTGAGTGCGGGGATCGCGGCGCTGGCGTATCACGACGCGGCGATTCTGCTGGAAACGGCGCAGATCGCGCTGGCGCTGTCGGTCGAGGCTCTGAAGGGGTTCCGCGATGCGTTTCTGCCGCACACGCACGCGATCCGGGGGCACGCGGGCCAGCAGCAGGTCGCGGCGCGGGTGCGGGAACTGGTCGAGGGCAGCACGCTGGTGCGCGGCGGCGCGGGCGTCGATCTCGATCCGTCGGCGGGACCGCCCCAGGACCCGTATTCGCTGCGGGCCGCGCCGACCGTGCTGGGCGCGGTGGCGGATACGCTGCGGCACGTCGAGGGCGTGCTGACGACCGAGATCAACGCCGTGACGGACAACCCGCTGATCTTCGTGGACGAGGACGGGCCGCTGCACCTGGACCGGCTGAACAAGGCGGTTTCCGGCGGGAACTTCCACGGCGCGCCGGTCGGGTACGCGATGGACTTCCTGAAGATCGCGGTCGCGGATCTGGCAAGCATCTCCGAGCGGCGTTCCGAGCTGCTGCTCGACGGGCGGCTGAACCGGGGTCTGCCGCCGTTTTTGATCGATGAGCCGCGCGGCGGCGAAGGGCTGAATAACGGCCTGATGATGCCGCAGTATACGGCGGCGGCGCTGGTCAGCGAGAACAAGGTGCTGAGCCACCCCGCCAGCGTGGACAGCATCCCCAGCAGCGCCAACCGCGAGGATCACGTCAGCATGAGCACCATCGCGGCCCGGCACGCGGCGCAGGTGGTCGCCAACGCGCAGATGGTGGTCGCCATCGAGCTGCTGTGCGCGTTCCAGGCGGTCGAGCTGCGACTGCGGCTGGAACCGGGCGCGCGGTTGGGTGCGGGTACGGCGGCGGCGATGGACGCGCTGCGGGCGGTCGAGATCGCGCCGGGCGTGCCGTTGCGGATGATCACGCGCGACGAGGCGCTGAAGCCCGCGCTCGACGCGCTGCGGGACGTGGTGCGGCGCGGGACGCTGGTGGAGGCGGCGGGGTAAGCGCGGACCTCACCCCGCTCGCGTGCGCTCGCTGCCCCTCTCCAATCAAGTTGGAGAGGGGCGATAGGCGTGCGGGACGGGATGGAACGGGGAATAGGGGATAGGGACTGGGGATTAGGGGGTGCGGGAGCATGAAAGCACGGGCACAGCGGGTATTCGCGTTTTTGCGTAAGCATCAGCGGAAAGTTGTTGTCGGCTGCGTTGTTGCTGCCGGGGCTGTCGTGTTGTTCCTCGTTTTTGGCTGGTCTACCGGCTTCGACGCGCGTACTTCCACGCAAACGACCATCACACGCACGTACTCTGATGGTGTCGAAACTACCGTTACCGAGACAACTGCACGTGGCAAAACACTGTGGGATTGGCTGGTACTACTAATTGTTCCGGCAGCTTTAGGCGTGGGAACCCTGATGATTAATCGTCAGATGTCAAGACGTGATGAAGCTGTTAGGATGGAGCGCGTCGAAAAGGAAAAAGTTGAGAGGGAAGAACGTATAGAGAAAGAACAGCTTGAAAAGGAAGAGCGAACTGAGCTAGATCGCCTCGCACGCGAAGATCGCTATAGGGAGGAGACGCTTCAGCATTATTTCGATGCAATAGGTAAATTGCTTTTGGAACATAATCTACACGAAGCGCTCAAAAAGTGGGAGCCGAACGAAAAGACGTCGTGTCCTCCTATCGTAAATGTGGCGCAAACACGAACGATTGTTGCATTGCGACGACTCGATGAAAAACGCAGAGACGAAATTCTTCGTTTTTTGGAATCATCAGGCTTGTTGATAGGTGAATACGGACTTTTACGTTGTGCTCACATGGTGCGAATCGATCTAAGTGAGGCAAATCTGTATGAAGCTAATTTAAGTGGCTCGAACTTATCTGAAGCCAATTTAGCTGGAGCAAACCTTTTATCAGCCGTTATGAAGAAAACTAGATTGATAGATGTTGAGATGACTAAGTCTAATTTAGGTCATGCAAATTTGGAAGATGCTTGTTTATTTACGGCAAATCTGAACAAGGCTAATTTAAGCGGTGCTTACCTTGTCAATGCTGATTTACGTGGAGCTAAGTTACGCGATGCTCATTTAAAAGATGCTTACTTGATGAAAGCGGATCTAGGCGGTGCGTATATTGAGTACCATCAACTTCAAGAAGTTTATTCTCTTGAGGGAGCAACTATGCCCAATAATAAACGTTATGCACCTAATATACTTGAGGAAATGGAAAACGCGGGTTGGTGGAGGTTCCAAGAGTGGAAAGACTAGAGAATATGTCCACTCTTGGTGCGCGTGAGGCGGTGCACCGCTAGGAGGCTGCGCCGATAACGGTCGCTTCCGGCATTTCGAGCAGCTTGCCCGACTTCACGTCGGAGATCAGCCCGTAGATCGGGATGTCGCACGTTTCAAGCGCTGGAAATCGGGCTAAAATACGGATAAGCCCAACGGTCATCATCCGTAACAACGGCTTCAATGAGCGGGATTTGGCACGGTTACTGAACGTGATTGAAGAAAACAAAGATTATCTGCTGTCAGAGTGGCGGAAACTGTTTACGGAAGAGTAAGGGAGCGGCATCGTGATTGGACGCATCAAAAAGCGCGACGAACCCGTTGCCGTCGATCTCAGCAACGGACGCGTGGCGATCACCCTGCGCGATGGCCGGATTGTGAGCATGCCGATCAGCTTCTTCACGTGGCTGGACAAGGCCACGCCGGAACAGCAGGCAAACTTCGAGATTTATCCCGACGAAATCTTCTGGCCGGACCTGGAAGACGGCATCGACATGTACGCCTTCATTACCGGGACGTGGGCCAAAAAGCGCAACGTGAGCGAAGTCGGGTAACGACGCCGCGCCACCACATCACACCCCAGCACGGAGGAGCGCATGGCGAAAGTGTACGACGCGATCAGCGACAATCACCGGTCATTCATCGAGCACCAGCACCTGTTTTTCGTCGGGAGCGCGCCGCTGGATGCGTCCGGCCACGTGAACCTGTCCCCCAAGGGCGGCGACTGCTTCCGCGTGCTCTCGCCCAACCACGTCATGTACCTGGACCTGACCGGGAGCGGCAACGAGACGTCCGCGCATGTGCTCGAAAACGGGCGCATCACGCTGATGTTCTGCGCGTTCGACGGCCCGCCGCTGATCCTGCGGCTGTACGGCACGGGACGCACGGTGCGTCCCGGCGACGCGGAGTGGGACGAGCTGATTGCGCACTTCCCGGCCTATCCGGGGCCGCGCCAGATCATCGCCGCCGAGATCGACCGCGTGCAGACGTCATGCGGGTACGGCGTGCCGCTGTACGAGTACCAGGGCGAGCGCGATCAGTACGATAAGTGGTGCGCCGCCAAGGGGGAGTCGCTGCCCGCATACCAGCGCGAGAACAACAGCGCCAGCATCGACGGGCTGCCCACGCCGCTCGGGTTGGAGCCTCAATCGTCGTAAGGCCGAAAAAGGGCAGGCAGGGCAGGGTTTTACCCTGCCCCTGCGAGACCGAGTTCGGCGGACGCCTCTAACCGGATGCCCCGCTAGGAGGCCGCGCCGATGGCGGTCGCTTCCGGCACTTCGAGCAGCTTGCCCGACTTCACGTCGAAGATCAGCCCGTAGATCGGGATGTCGCGCGGGACGAGCGGGTGATTGCGGATGCGCGTCACGTCCTCGACCACACTTTGCGCCTGATCGCGGATAGTCAGCCAGTTGATGAACGCGCCTTCCGGCGATCCCGGCCCGTCGCCCGTGTCGTGCCAGCCGCTCGCGTCTACCGAGGCGGTCTTCAGGCTGCGCGAGAGCAGATCGGCCATGATTTCGTTGGTGAAGGTCTGCATGCCGCAGTCGGTGTGGTGGATGACGAACCATTCCTTCGTGCCGAGCAGCTTGTAGGAGATCACCAGCGAGCGGATCGCGTCGTCGCTGGCGCGGCCCCCGGCGTTGCGGATGATATGCGCTTCACCCAGGTCCAGCCCCGTGAAACGCAGCGGATCGAGGCGGGCGTCCATGCAGGTCAAGACCGCGACGTGCAGCGAGGGCGGCATCGGCAGCGAAATGAATTCCCTGAAGACCGGCAGATAGTCGTTGTTGGCGGCTATAACCTCGTCGTAAACCTTGCTCATGATTTTCTCCTTATGCGCTGAACGAGCTTTAAACACAAAAAACCCCGGCGCTGGGCCGAGGCTTTCTTTACCATCAGGAACGTTTTACCGCCGAACCGGGATCAACGCGAAAGCAGGCCGCACGCCTTGTGAGGAGTGCCCGCACACATACAGACCTGCATGGAACGAGTGCGATCGATCACGGTTTACCCTGCTACCCAGGTCAATAATCAGCGGAAACGCTGTGAATAAGTGTATGGTTTATCTGAAAAATGTCAATAACCTGATGCCGAATCGGGCCGCGTCATGGGCCTATTACGGGAAGAGTCGCAGAAAATCGGGATTCGAGCGGCGCGGCGGCTAGAGCACGCAACCCTGGCGCGCGCTGAGCGCATAGGCGTGCAGCTCGGGGCGCAGTGCGGGCGTGCGCTGCAAGAAGCGGTCGATGATGCGCTCCACCTGATCCGCGTGGCCGAGATGCCAGTGTCCCAGGCCGTGCAGCGCGCTTTCGCGGCAGGCGTCGTGATCGAGATCGAGCGTGCGGGCCATCACGTCCAGGCACGTCTCGCGCAGCGTGCGTTCGCGCGGCGTATCACTCTGCGGACGCCACGACAGCCCGATGATGTCCCACCACATGTAACACACGCTGTTGAGCGGGTGCGCCTCGCTGGTTTCGCTGCGGTGGCCCAGGCATGGCGCACAGCGCGGCAGAAAAAGCTGCTCGAACACGGTGAATATGGCTCCGGCGCCGCGTTGGGCCGCGTCGAGGGGCAGCGACGCCATCCACCCGCCGAATACCTCCACGGCAGATCCCTGGCCGATCAGATACCACAGCCCGGCGTTGATCTGCGCGTCGTTGAACAGGAGCAGCGAGGCGTCCGGCTGCTCGAACAGGCGCGTGAGGTAGTCGCTGGCGAGGGGGAGATCCAGCCGGTCGCAGTCGGGATCCACCAACAGATACGGGACCCGGTCTGCATCGTTGTCGAAAATGCAAAACAGCCAGTCTTCAAAGCTCATAGGTGACGGGTTCATCGTCGTTATCTCGTAAGCCGCTGCACCGGGTAGAATAAAAGTGTGACGCGAAAAGCACAAGCGAGCCGAAACGAGACCTATGATGCCCGATCCTAAAAATCCGATTTTGCGTGATTTTCCCGATCAGTTCGAATCCGAGCGGTTGATCATCCGCGCGCCGAGGCCCGGCGATGGGGCCGCGTCGAACGAGGCGCTGCGCGAATCGCTGGCGGAGCTTCAGCCGTGGATGCCGTGGGCGACGCCCGTCCCCACACCGGACGATACGGAGCAGCACGACCGTGAGGCGGCGGCGGAATGGCTGCGGCGCGAAAACCTGCAACTGCTGTTGTTCCGCAAAAGCGACGGGCTGTTCGTCGGCAGCAGCGGCCTACATAACATCGATTGGGGCGTGCCGCGCTTCGAGATCGGGTACTGGATCCGCACGAGTCTGAGCGGGCAGGGCTACATCACCGAGGCGGTCAACGCGATCACGGACTTCGCGTTTGGCACGCTCGGCGCGCAGCGGCTGGAGATCCGGTGCGACGCGCGCAACGAGCGCAGCGCGGCAGTGGCGCGGCGGGCGGGGTATGCGCTCGAAGCGACGATGCGGCACCAGATGCGCGGCGTGGACGGCTCGCTGCGGGATACGCTGGTGTTTGTGAAACTGCGCGAGGACTGGACGGGTACAGCCTGAGGAGGCGATCATGACCGGTGTGACCGAGGTGCTCAACGCCAATCCGCTGTCGTGGCTGCTGGAACCGGATGCGAAGACGCCCGGCGTGCGCTATTTTGCGCTGCGTGACGTGCTGGGCCTGCCCGCCGATCACCCGGAGGTGGTCGCGGCGCGGGCGCGCATCATGGAGAGCGGGCCGGTTCCGGCGATTTTGGCCGCGCAGGAGCCGGAGGGCTACTGGGTCCAGCCGGGGGCAGGTTATTCGCCGAAGTACCGGGGCACGGTGTGGTCGGTGATGTTCCTGGCACAGTTGGGCGCGGATGGGTATGACGAGCGCGTGCGGCGCGGCGGGGACTATCTGCTCGAACACGCGCAGTCCAAAGCGGGCGGATTCGGCATAAGGGGCACGCCCAGCACGACGATACACTGTCTGTGGGGCAACGTCGCGCGGGCGCTGCTGGACCTGGGCTTCGGCGGCGATCCGCGCCTGGAACTCGCCCTCGACCGGCTGGCGCGATCCATCACGGGAGACGGGTACGGCGAGTATCCACGAACCGGTGTCGTGTCGCCGGGGTTCGGCTGCTCGATCAACAGCGGGCTGCCGTGCGGGTGGGGCGCGGTGCGCGCGCTGTGGGCGCTGAACGCCGTCCCGGCGGTGGCGCGATCCGCGGCGATCGAGGCGGCGACGGCTGCGAGCGTCGAGTTTTTGACGGCATACAACATCGCGCGGGCCGAATACCCGTACGACAACCGCATCAGCCCGAACTGGTTCAAGTTCGGCTACCCGCTGGGCTACGTCAGCGACGTGCTGATGGTGCTCGAAACGCTGACCGAGGCGGGCGTGGTCGAAGGGCTGGACGAGGCGGTCGATCTGATGCTCTCGAAGCAGGACGAGCAGGGCCGGTGGGCGCTCGAATACGGCTACCGAAGCCGGATGTGGATCAACGTGGAACGGATGGGCAAGCCGAGCAAGTGGATCACGCTGCGGGCGCTGCGCGTGCTGGCACGGTTGGGACGTGTGCCCGATGAGTGGCTGGCGTCGGCGGCGTGAAGGGGGCGAAGACACCTCACCCCCGGCCCCTCTCCAATCAAGTTGGAGAGGGGCGACAAGCGCGTTGTAAGCGCAGGAGGCTTTTCCTGCTCGGCGGGTGAAAAGCCGGACGGAGCAAGCCGCGCCTCTACAGAAGCGTGATCGGACGGCGGGCCGCTACCGGAACTGGTCAGGGACGTCTAGCGGTGGGATCTCGGAACTGCGCATGGGCGGCCAGTCGCGCGAGGAGAGGAATTTGCCAAGCTGCCCCAACATGTGCCGGGTCGCCCGCGAGTTTTCTTCCACGTCGATCAGCAGGCTGAAGAGTTCGCCGGATGCGAACAGGGTGACGCTGGTTATCACACCGCCGATCAACGCACCGACCGCTTCTATCAGCGCCGAGGTGCGCTCGAGCTTGGTGGGAGTGTCGGGGAGAGAGAAGATCAAAGCGAAGAAAACAATAAGCGATCCTACACCGACGATAACCGCAATGACTTTATAGATAAAGCTGATGGTGCGAAGGGCAGGATACCTTGAGTCCATGCGATAATTCCATTTCCTAAATCAGGATCCCCTGACTGAACGCAGCAGGTATTATTCAACCATACGGAACGTGCAACAAGTTGATGGAATGAATTCTCTGTGAATTTTAGTGTGCGTCAGTCTGCACCGCCGCAATTCTTTACATCCACAGGGAAGCGGCTTATACTGAGGGATACTTACGAGGAGTGGTTGTATTATGCTGCGCCGACACCATCACGCGACCCAAATTCCATAGCGGCGACCCGTGAACGCACTCAAAAGCGTGGACACGACTCGCCACGCTTTTTGTTTGCCTGCGCCCGGCGGCAGTCCACTCGCCCCACCCGATCTTGTATGCACGATGGAGTAACGAGCAATGCCCAAAATTGACGCCCGCCTGCCCAAAGGGATGCGCGACTTCCTGCCGGAAGAAGTGCTCAAGCGCCAGTATGTGTTTGGCGTGATCACGGACGTGTTCAAGACGTTCGGCTTCGAGCCGATCGAGACGCCCGTGCTCGAAATGGAAGACACGCTGCTCGGTAAATATGGCGACGAGGCCGAGAAGCTGATCTTCCACGCGCAGCACCCCGGCGGCAAGGAGGAACTGGCGCTGCGCTATGACCTTACCGTGCCGCTGAGCCGCTACGTGTCGATGCACGAAAACGACCTGTCGTTCCCGTTCCGGCGCTATCACATCGCCCCGGTGTGGCGCGCGGAGCGCCCGCAGAAGGGCCGCTACCGCGAGTTCTACCAGTGCGACGCGGATATCGTCGGCATCGAGGATCCGTCAGCGGACGCGGAGATCGTCAGTCTGGTGACGACGGCGCTGCGGCGGCTGGGTTTCGCGGACTTTAAGGTGAACGTCAACCACCGCCAGATCCTGACCGGGATCGGTATTTACGCGGGCGTGCCCGACGCGCAGTTGGGCGACCTGTATCGCAGCGTGGATAAGCTCGACAAGATCGGGATCGACGGCGTGGCGGCGGAACTGCGGGCGAGCGGCATCGCGGAAGACGTGATCACGCGCATGTTCACGCTGCTCGAACGGCGCGAAGGCGGCGCGGAGTCGCTGGGCTGGCTGCGCGAGCTGCTGGCGGATATCGAACCGGCGCAGAAGGGTATCGCGGATCTGGAGCAGATGGTCGAGTACCTGAACGTGATGGGCGTGCCGCAGGAGAACGTGCAGATCGATTACGCGATGGTGCGCGGCCTGAGCTACTACACCGGGCCGATCTTCGAGACGGTCATCACCAAGCCCGATAACCTGGGCAGCGTGACCGGCGGCGGGCGTTACGACGAGCTGGTGGGCCTGTTCCGCAAGCAGAGCCTGCCCACGACCGGCACGAGCCTGGGCGTGGAGCGCATCATCGACCTGATGGATAAGCTCGACCTGTATCCGCCCGCGCTGACCGGGACGGTGGTCGAGGCGCTGGTGACGGTCTTCGAGCCGGGCCTGCAAGGCGAAACGCTCAAGCTGGCGAACGAACTGCGCGCGGGCGGCGTGCGGAGCGAGGCGTTCATGCAGCCGAAGAAGTCGATCGGCAAGCAGGTGCAGTACGCGGATCGCAAGGGCGTGCGCGTGGTGGCGTTCCTGGGGTCCGAGGAGATCAAAAACGGCGTGGTGAACTTCAAGCGCCTGGGCGACGGCACCGAGATCAGCGCGCCGCGCGCCGAGGCGGTCCAGGCCGTGCGGAGCCTGTTGAGCGAGTAAAAGCAGCGGTTAGCCGTTAGCGGTTAGCCACAGTCGAATGCGAAGGGCCGGGTTGTAGATCCGGCCCTTTTTCATTTGAGCGGGCCGGGTTTGCAGGCGTGGAGGGTTCCGGTCGTCAGAGCCGTTACGAACTTGTAGCCCCCCATCCCCTGGCCCCTTCCCTCCGTTCGCGTGGGGGAAGGGGAAAAGCTAGAGCCGGGCGGAGCAAGCCCCGCCCCTACGAGGGACAAAAGCACCGTACTCCTATGTTTTTTCCCGCCGCATGCGAATGGGCGGGGAAAACAAGCGCCGGGAAGGTGACAAAGTCATAAAAAAGCTGCAAAAACGTATTGACTTACTATATTGAATATAATATCATAATATTGAAATTGAACGCACAACGTAGAGTGAGAACACAAGCCATGCATCTTTCCGTCGACACTTCCGATCTGTTCACGCAGACATCGTCTGAGGCACAACGCAACCATCATCGAGGCACGGCCATGAAAGAACACGTCGTCATCATCGGGGGCGGATTCGGGGGACTGTATGCCGCCAAGCGTTTGAAGAACGCGCCGGTCAACGTCACGCTGATCGATCGCCGCAACCATCACCTGTTCCAGCCGCTGCTGTATCAGGTGGCGACCGGCGAGCTATCGCCCGCAGACATCGCTACGCCGCTGCGCCGCCTGCTGAAAGGGCAGAAGAACGCGAAAGTGGTGTTGGGCGAGGTGACCGGGTTCGATGTGGAAAACCGGGCGGTGCTCCTGCACGACGAGGTGATTCACTACGACCGTCTGATCGTCGCGGCGGGCGCGGGCAACCACTACTTCGGCAAAAACGAGTGGGCGCGCTGGGCTCCCAGCCTGAAGACGGTCGAGGATGCGACCGAGATCCGGCGGCGGGTGCTGGGCGCGTTCGAGGCCGCCGAACGGGCGACCGATCCCGACAAGATCCGCGCGTGGCTGACCTTCGCGGTCATCGGCGGCGGGCCGACCGGTGTGGAGCTGGCCGGGGCGCTGGCGGAAGTGGCGCACGAAACGCTGAAGCATGATTTCCGCAGCATCGACCCATCGCAGGCGCGCATCGTGCTGATCCAGAGTCCCGACCGCGTGCTGCCGATGTACGCGCCGGAGCTGTCGGCCAAAGCCGAAGCGGCGCTGGCGCGGCTGGGCGTGGAAGTGGTGACCGGGACGCGCGTGACGGATGTCGGGCCGGACGGGCTGCGCGTCTCCCACGAGGGGCACGAAGATGAGATCGCCGCGCGCACGATCCTGTGGGCAGCGGGCGTGCAGGCATCCCCGCTGGGTAAGGCGCTGGCGGACGCGACGGGCGCGAGCACCGATCGCGGCGGGCGGATCCCCGTGGAGCCGGATCTGTCGGTGCCCGGGCACCCTGAAATCCACGTGATCGGGGACATGGCGAGCTACGCGCACCAGACCGGGACGCCGCTGCCGGGCGTGGCCCAGGTGGCAATCCAGCAGGGGCGCTACATGGGCGATCTGATCCGGCGGCGCGTGCAGGGCGGTGATCTGCCGCCCTTCCGCTACCGCGATCCGGGCAGCGTGGCGACTATCGGGCGGGGCAAGGCGGTGGCTGAGATCGGGCGTTTCCGGCTGGCCGGGTGGCTGGCGTGGAACCTGTGGATGGTGATCCACCTGATGTACCAGATGGACCTCGAAAATCGGGTGCTCGTGCTGGTGCAGTGGATGTGGAACTTCACCACGCGCGGACGGTCGGCGCTGCTGATCACGGAGCGGGAGACGCCGTTCGCTGGGATTCGCGCCACCGCCGAGATCGGGCTGAAGACGCTGCGCGAGACGGCGACGCTCTCTCGCGTACGCGAGACGAATACCATGCGGCGGGCGGGGTGAGGCGGGGGGGGGGGCCCCCCCCCCCCCCCCCCCCCCCCCCCCCCCCCC
>NZ_DAISHJ010000148.1:0-11316 GCF_036822615.1 Aggregatilinea sp.
ACACCGAAGTCCGCACGCTGGGCCGCGGCATGGTCCGCAGCGCCGCGTGGAGTCCGCAGGGTGACGTCATCGCGGTCGGCGGCGTGGTCGGCATCTGGCTCTACGCGCCGGACCTCTCAGACCTGGGGCTGCTCAAGGGCCACACCAAAGCGGTCTACGGCCTCGCCTTCAACCCGGACGGATCGCGTCTGGCGAGCGTCAGCCATGACATGACCGTGCGCGTGTGGGACGTCGCCGCGCAGCAGGAGTTGTTCACGCTGGAGGGGCACACCGGGCTGACCGTCGCGGTGGCGTGGCATCCCACCGAGTCGCTCATCATCAGCGGCAGCTATGACGGCACGATCCGCTTCTGGGATCCGGCGACCGGGGCCGCGCTGCGCCAGATCGACACGGGCAGTTGGGTCAACGCGCTGGCCTTCAGCCCCGACGGATCGCAGATCGCCAGCGCGCAGGAGGATGGCACGGTGCGCCTGTGGGACACGGCCACCGGCGATCCGGTCGCGGTGCTGGACGGGCATACGGATGTGGCGACCTCGGTCGCGTGGGGTGCGGACGGCGGCACGGTGATCAGCACCGGGCGCGACGCGCAGGCGATCACCTGGGATGCCGCCAGCGGCGACGTCACGCACGCGGAGGACATCACGCTCGGCCCGCCCGCGGGCATGGCGACCAGTCCCGATGGCAGCCGCGCGATCGTGGCGTCCTGGGACGGCAGCGTGACCATCCGTGACGCGGCTACTGGGGAGACGCTCGCGGCCCGCGACGAGCACATGGACTGGATCACGGCCCTGTCCTGGGACGCGGACGGCACGATCCGCAGCGACGGCCTGGACGACGTGATCCGCACCTGGGACGCGGCGGGTGAATTTCTCGGCGCGGTGGCGGGCGCGATGCCGGACACGCCCGACACGGTGGCCCGTCCCGATGGCGCGCGCGTCGCGGTGGAGAGTCCCGCGGGCGTGACCATCACCGACGCGGCCACGGGCGACGTGATCGCGGTGCTGCCGGGGCAGGCGATCACCGCCGCGTGGAGTCCCGACGGGCGGCAGCTTGCCGTGGCGATGATGAACGGCACGATCAAGATTTGGGCCGACGCCTGATCGCGTTCCGCGCGTTTTTCGCCCGCCCCTGATCCGCGCTCTGCCGGGGTGTAACGAACTCGCCCGGCTCTTGCTTTTCTCTTGCGTGGGGGAAGGGGGGCCGCATTTAAACGCTGCCGTGCAGCAAAAAGCCCCTTGCCGGGTCTCCGGCAGGGGCTTTGTCGTTCGGAGAAACGGGACGCCGTCGCGTGTTAGCCCGGCTCGCCCATCAGGTAGTTGTAGAACGCCTGATTGACCCACAGATCCCAGGTCGTGACCTCGGCGTCGGGGTACGCCTGCGCGAACGCATCCGCGACCGTCTCGGAATTTTCCGCCAGCGAGAACGACTGGATGTACACTTCGCTGCCGATGGCGACGTTGTTCTTCACCTGGATGTAGTCGGGCAGTTCGACGCGCGCGCTGTAGAGCGGCTGCCACCACGATCCGAGCAGCAGGCCCGGCTGATCCTGCTCGTTCTTCTTCGCGTAGGCCTTGATCACGCTGTCGAAGCGGTCCATTTCTTCTTTGCTCTCGAATTCGAGCGACAGGTCATATTCCTTCGCGTAGGCGATGCCGTTGCCATCGTCCAGCGGCTCGACCTGGAATTCAGGGCTGGTCGTGGGTTCGCCCCATTCCGCCAGATACAGGTACGCGGAGGTCTTCGGTTCGAGCAGCACTTTCGCCACGATGCCCTCGCTGCGCAGCAGGCCGATGAGCTGGATCGCGTGGTTGATGTTGCTGTGCCCGTAAACGAGCGTCAGGTCGGGGTCGAAGCGCGCGTTGAGCGCCGAGCGCTTGACGTTGTAGCCGGTGATCACGCCCTCGACGATCAGGTCGTTGGCGGGCTCCTGGAATTCCGGCATGAGCACCTGGTCGAACGAGTTCCACGCGAAGATCACCTTGTTGTAGATGTCGTCGTCGCTGGACGCGCCCAGGTAGTGCTTGTACTGGCCGGTGAACACCAGCGTCTTGTAGACGAGGTAGTTCGCGCCGTCGGCGGTCAGGTCGGCTTGCAGGTCGATGCCCGCGCACGCGGCGTCGAGCAGCCCCGCGTCCACGGCGGCGGCGAGTTCCTGCTGGCGTGCTTCGGGAAGATCGCTCGCGTTCCAGCCATCGAGCGCGGCGGTCACTTTATCCGCCGGGTAGGTGTAGCCCAGTTCGTCGATGTTGACGTAATATACGTCGGTGAGCAGCGCTTCGAGGAAGGTCAGCCCATCCGCGTCGATGTCGGCGGGCACGTCCGTCTCGCCTGCGATCCCGGCCAGCGCGGCGTCGAACCCGGCCTGATCGACCGTATCCGCAAACGCGTAACCGTAATCTTGCAGGAACTTGAGATCGGTGCTGGCGAAACAAGAACTGTCGTCGCTTTGCGCGTAGATCGGAAGGGTGGGAAGCAGCATCGCAAGGATCATGAAGCAAACGAGCATTTTCTTTGACACGTGGTGTGCTCTTTCTGTGTACCTGCCCAGAGGCAGCGAACCCAACCTGTCCCTCATTCTATCACCGGGCCGTTTTTGGTCCTAGCGATGGAGGCGGCAGAAGTACCGTTAATTTGAACAAAGTAACGCTGACTGTTGCATGCGCTAAGCCGCGTATTACAACGTTGGCCTGCTTGATTCCGCCGCTTCTGGACCTTCGCCCGCTTCTCCGGTACGATCAGGCGCGCTAAAAAGTACGTTTTGAGATGGTAATGCACTGGCCCGGCTGAGAGATCCGTTTTCTCGCTGATCCGCTGACCCCCGCGATCCGTAGGGGCGGGGCTTACTCCTTTTCGCGACAGACTTTTGCTCAACTACAGTCGAACGCGGTTGGGGACAAAAAAGCCCCTGCAATGGGCCAAATTTGTTTCATTTGTCATTACAGGGGCTGGAGTTTCTTCTGATTTAGCTACTGGCCGAGATACTCCCATGTCCCGCAGTCTTCAAACTCAACCTCATAGTCACTCGGGTAGATGTAGATAGCACCGCCTGCTTGGCCATAGTGATTCGCATTGATTTCTTGGTACTCATCAGTAGTCTGCCAGTAACAGCTACTGCCCTTTCCCTGAGAACGCCACCGGCCCGGTGCAATTTCGACCCCTACAGTATAAAACCCATCACCTTTTGGTTCAGTTGCATCCGCGCTTAGGACTTTCTCGCGACCCTCAACATATACCCATGTCCCGCAGTCATCAAAATGGATCTGATAGTCTGATTCCTGAACGGTTACAGTACCACCAGCATTTCCATAACTGTTATCCTCGATTTCACCGTACTGATCAAGTCGTTCCCAGTAACATCCACTCCCCTTGCCGGTTGATTCCCACTTTCCCGGTAGGATATCGATGCCAACCAAGTAGTATCCATTGCCTTTAGGCTGAACCATCTCCCCTAAAGCTTCATATGTTGCCGTAAGAGCAGCATCGGGTGTTGGCATAGGCGGTAAGGGAGTGTTGGTAGGTGCTGGCGATGGAGTCAGTGTTGGTAAGCTGCCAACATTGGCATCTGGCGGTAGTACAACGAGGGGGCTATAGATGTAGCCGAGTATCTGGGATTCTGACCATTGAATTAAGAACCATTCTCCTTCTTGTAGCAAAATCATGAAATCTTCATTTGGTCGGATTGAACCAACTACTTGACATTCGGTCGAGGGGCATTCGCGGATGTTAGCATTCTGATTGGTCGCCAGTTTTGCAGTAATCGTATTCTCGCCACTTTGACCATTGGATGCCGTAGCGGTCAAAGCCTGATTGAAACTGTTTTGAACCGAGGCGTTAAACTGTGCCGTCGCGGTTAAGCTGTTCGGCTCAGCTTCACCAAGCTGAGCTTGTGCAGTAGCGGTTTGCTGAAAATACCCCTGCACTATCGCATCTATTGTCATTTGCTGTTCTGTGGGATTTGAGGGCCCACTCTGAGCGTAAATGCTGGTTGGTAGGGTTATTAGGATAGCTGCGAATACAAACAGAATGGAAAGAATTAAAGCAACTTGCCGCATTAAATCGAACCTTTCTAGAATGACGAACTTCAACTACAGATAATCTACTTTATAGTTCTTATTACAATCAACTCTAAATGAGGTGTGAAATAGAAAAGCACTTCTTGTTTTGAGGAAGGTAAATCATATATCTTGGGGCGTGTTTCCCCTTTTTTCCTTCATGTTGCTCCTTGTTGTCTCAGGTCGCTTCTGGACCTTCGCCCGCTTCTCCGGTACGATCAGGTGCGATATAGAGGCGCGTTTTAAGAATTGGGGCGACGCATGGCAGAGTTCCGCATTGGGCGGTGGCAGATCGGGTGGTTCGAGGCGGCGCTGCTGATCGCGGCGGGCATCGGGATCGGGCTGGCGGCGACGGGCAGCATCGAAGCGGTGGGGCTGATCCTGCTGCTGGTGCTGATCTACTTCGCGTGGATGGCGCGGGGCGTGTTGATTCAGGCGGAGCGCTTCCGTCCGGTCGAGCCGCCGCGCACCTGGATGATCACGCTGGTGGCGAATCTGCTGCTGATGGCGCTGGGCATCGGTTCATTTGGCTGGTATCTCTCCGGCGTAGGGATGAGAGTCGCGGGGCCGTTCCTGGCGTTCGTGGCGGGCACGATGGCGCTGCGCTGGTGGCGGCGCGGCGTGGTGAAGAAACTCTATGCGTGGCGCGTTCCGGCGCTGCGGCTGCTGCAAACCGGCGACTACAAGGGGCTGGTGCGCCAGCTCGAACCTGAAGCGACGGCGGGCAGCGGTCACCCCGATAAGCTGGCGATGGTTGCGCTGGCATACATCGAGCTGAATAAGTGGCAGCGCGCGGACGATCTGTTAGCGCGGGCGAAGGCCCTCGCGCCCGATTACGCCTCGGTGAACGGCGCGCTCGGTTCGCTGCGGCGGCATCAGGCGCGCTATGCGGAAGCGGTGGTCGCCATCCGCGAGGCGCTGCGCTTCGAGGAAAGCAGCAGCTCGCGCTACTACCTGGGCCTGTGTCAGTACCTCGCGGGCGACAGCCGCGAAGCGGAGCGTACGCTGCGCGCCGTGATCGATATCCCCGATCTCGTCCGGCAGGGGCAGGTCTACGGCGCATATGTGCTGGGCAAGATCACGCAGGAACGCGACGACGAAGCCGAGGCGCGTGTCTGGTTCGACCGTATGGCGGAAGGCGGCCTGAAGGTGATCCCCACGCTGGAGGAGGAGGCCCGCCGCCACAAGCAGACGCCCTACGGCGAGACGCTCAAGGATCACGTGCGCGACATGCAGCGTATCATTGCGCGCCGCCCCCTGCGCGATATGCCACAGGTGGAAGAGAACGCCGCCAATGCCTGATGTCCGGCTTCAGCTCGCCCTGGACGGCACGCTCGATGCGGCGCGATCCGTGCTGGCGGTCGTGCACCCCTACGTGGACGTGATCGAGATCGGCACGCCACTGATCTTCCGCGAGGGGATCGCGGCGGTGCGCTGGGCGCGTGACGCGTATCCGGGCAAAGCGGTCCTGGCCGATCTGAAGATCATGGACGCGGGCGACGAAGAAGCGAGCATCGCGTTTGAAGCGGGCGCGGCCTGGGTGACGGTGCTGGGCGCGGCGGCGGATGCCACCATCAGCGGGGCGGTGCGCGCGGCCCGGCGCGGTGGGGGCCGCGTCATGGCCGATCTCGTTCAGGTGGCCGATCCGGTGGGTCGGGGCCGCGATCTGCTGGCGTTGGGCTGTGACGTTTTGTGCGTGCACACCGCCTACGATATGCAGGGCGCGGGCCATTCCCCGCTGGCGGCGTTGCGCGCGCTGCGCGATCGCCTGCCCGAAGCGCCCCTCGCGGCGGCGGGCGGCATTACCCCGCAAACGATAGACGACCTGTTGAGCCTCCGCCCGGCGATCGTGGTCGTGGGCGGGGCCGTGACACGCTCGCACGATCCCGCGCAGGTGGCGCGGGCGCTGCGCGAAAGGATCGATGTCTCATGATAACCTTTGCGGATCTGGTAGACAGCGCGCTGGGCGATCTTCGCGCCGCGTTGGGGTCGATCCAGGACGAGCAGCTTGCGACCCTGCGCGCGATGATCCTGGACGCGCCGCGCGTGTTCCTGGCGGGCAAGGGCCGCTCCGGGTTGGTCATGCGCGGCTTTGGTATGCGCCTGATGCACCTCGGCCTGCATGCTTACGTCGTCGATGACGTGACGACCCCCGGCATCGGTGCGGACGATTTGCTGCTGATCGGCTCCGGGTCGGGACGCACGCCGTCACTCGTGCGCTACGCCGAAATTGCCACGGCGCAGGGCGCGCCCATCGCCCTGTTCACCATTGCCGACCAGTCCCCGGTCCGTGACTATGCCGCGCTCACGATCCGCATCCCGGCCCATTCGCCCAAGCTCGCGGATGGCGGCGGCGTCAGCACCACGCTGCCGATGGGGTCCCTGTTCGAGAGCGCGCTGAATTTGCTGCTCGATCTGGTCACGGTGCAGTTGATGGACGAGATGAACGTCGAGGAGCCGGAGATGTACGCGCGCCACGCCAATCTGGAATAAGCGCCCGCTGCGAATTCGCGTTTTCTTCACAAATTTTTACCTCAAAAGCTGTGTAACAGCGCGCCGACGCTGCTATATTTGATCCATATACGGCCACGGACAGCGTCCTTCCTGGCTGTGCTATTTTTGCCCGGCTGGTGGGGGCCAAAATGGAAGACCAAAATTTATTCCTTCTTGTCCTGACTCGAAGTTCACCGATTGCGCAAACCGTACAGCAGCACCTTGAACGTGCCACGGGATCCGCGTGGCGCGTGCTGCCCGCACGCTCCGGTCCCAACGCGCTCGACACGCTCGACGCGTCGTTTCATGCCGTGCTGCTCGACCTGACTGATGGCGGTGCGCCCGAAAATTGGCGCGCGCTGATCGCCTGGGCGCGCCATGTGCCGGTGATCGCGCTGGTGGAGCGGGGCGCGCGCGAGAAGGCGCTGAACGCGATCCGCGCGGGCGCGCAGGACGTGGTGATGGGTCCCCTGGACGAAGTGACCGATCTCGCGTTCGTGCTGGAAAAAGCCGTCCTGCGCTGCGAAGCGGACGCCGCCGAAAACGAGCACGAGCAGGAAGCCCCCACGCCCCAGCGGCAGCTGTTCCGCGAGCTGGCCGAATCGCTGCCGCAGTTGGTCTGGCGCGCGCTGCCCGATGGCACCGTGGACTACTACAACCGCCGCTATGCCGAGTTTGCCGGGCTGGAAAAACAGGAGGACGGCACGTGGCAGTGGCGGGCGGTTTTGCACCCCGACGACGAGCAGCCAACCGCCGAAGCATGGCAGCGCGCCGTCGCAACCGGGCAGCCCTACGAGATCGAACACCGCGCCCTCCGCGCCGGGGGAGAATATCGCTGGCAGTTGAGCCGGGCGTTCCCCGTGCGGGACGACCAGGGCAACGTTGTGCGCTGGTACGGCACCGCGACCGACATCCACGATCAGAAGCTGGCCGAGCAGGCCGCCCGCGACAGCCGCACGCTGATTCAACAGCAGCTTGCCGAAATTGAAGCCATCTACGACACGGCCCCTGTCGGCCTGTGTTTTCTGGACACGAACCTGCGTTACGTGCGTGTCAACGGGCGTCTGGCCGAGATGAACGGGGTCCCCGTCGCTCAGCATATGGGCCGTACGGTGTACGAGATCGTGCCCGAGGTCGCGGACATGGCCGCGCCGCTGATCCGCCGCGTGATCGATACCGGCGAGCCGATCTTGCGCCTGGAGCTGGTCGGCAAGACGCCCGCGCAGCCCGGCGTGACTCGCGCGTGGGAAGAGAGCTTTCTGCCGCTCAAAAACGGCAGCGGGCAGGTGATCGGTGTCAACATCGTCGCGGAAGAAATCACCGAGCGCAAGCAGGCCGATGAGCGCCTCCAGCACTACGGCCTGCTGATCCGGCACGTGTGGGACGCCATCCTGTCGGTGGATCGGGAATACCGCATCCAGAGCTGGAATCACGCCGCCGAAGTGATCTACGGCTGGACGGCTGAAGAGGTGCAGGGCAAGGTGCTGTTTGATGTGCTGCAATCCCGCTACCCCAGCAGGGAGTACGACGATGTGATCCGGCAGCTTGAGTCGCAGGGCTTCTGGCACGGCGAGGTCATCCACACGCGCAAGGACGGCACGACGATTTACGCGCTGGCGTCCAAGACCATGCTCTATGACGAGAAGGGCGAGCGCATCGGCATGGTGGCCGTCAACCACGACATCACCGAGCGCAAACAGGCCGAGGCCCGCATCCGGGAGCTGAACGCGGACCTCGAAAGGCGCGTTCAGGAGCGCACCGCCCAGCTCGTGGATCTCAACCAGGAGATCGAGTCGTTCAGTTACAGCGTGTCGCACGACCTGCGAACGCCGCTGCGCGCGTTGGACGGCTTCAGCCAGGTGCTGCTCGAAGATTATCACGATGTACTGGACGAAGAAGCGCAGTTCCTGCTGGGCCGGATCAGGGCGGCCAGCCAGCGCATGAGCCACCTGATCGACGATCTGCTCAAGCTGTCGCGCCTGACGCGCGCCGAGATCCGCCACGATCAGATCAATTTGAGCGATCTCGCGTGGGAAATCGTGGACGATTTACAGCGCGACAACACGCATCGACAGGTCGAGATCACCATCCAGCCGGATCTGACGGCGGTCGGTGATGCGCACCTGTTAGGCATTCTGCTGGAGAACCTGTTCGGGAACGCCTGGAAGTTCACTCGCATGCGCGATCCGGCCCGCATCGAGTTTGGCTGCCAGGACGAAGACGGGCGCAGCGTCTATTTCGTGCGCGACAACGGCGTGGGCTTCAACAGCGCCTATTCGGGAAAATTGTTCACCGCGTTCCAGCGCCTGCACTCCGAATCGGAGTTCGAGGGCACCGGCATCGGTCTGGCGACCGTCAAGCGCATCGTGCACCGCCACGATGGAAAGGTCTGGGCCGAAGGGGCAGTGGACCAGGGCGCGACGTTTTATTTTACGCTGGCCGAGCGGTAAACAGGCCCCGCCACGGGGACTTTAACCGCTCCGCCGCAGGTTGCGGATTGAAAGGACGGGCGAATCGGGGGAGAATGGGGGCCGCGCCTGCGGGCGCACTGCATGGCTGTTGAGTAATTGCCCGTTGAGGAGAAACGTATGCAGGATGCTCCCGTTTACCTGTCCGTGGTGATCCCTGCCTACAAGGAAGTCGATAACATCACGCGCGGCGCGCTGGATGCGGTGTGGACCTATCTGGCCGGGCAGTCCTATTCGTGGGAAGTGTTGATCGTCGATGACGGCTCGCCGGATCAAACGGCGGATCTGGCCGAAGCGTTCGTGAACGCGCACGAGGGATTCCGCGTCTTGCGCGAGCCGCACCGGGGCAAGGGCGGCACGGTGATCGCCGGGATGCTGGCCGCGCAGGGCACGATCGTGCTGTTCGCGGACATGGATCAGGCCACGCCCCTGCGCGAAGTGGAAAAGCTGCTGCCGTGTTTCGACGCGGGCTACGACGGCGTGATCGGCTCTCGCAGCGGGCGCAAAGGCGCGCCGCTGGTGCGTAAGGTGATGGCGCACGGCTTCCGGCTGCTGCGCGCGGTGATCTTGCGGCTGCCCTACCACGATACGCAGTGCGGATTCAAGGCATTCCGGGGCGCGGTCGTGCCGGATATCTTCGGGCGGATGCAGATCTTCAACGAGCGGTCTCGGGCGCAGGGCGCGGCGGTGACGGCGGGCTTCGACCTCGAAGTGCTGTATATCGCACGCAAGCTGGGGCTGAAGGTGGCCGAGATCCCGGTCGAGTGGCACCACCAGGGCACGACGCGCGTCCACCCGATCAAGGACTCGTGGCACGGCCTGCTGGATCTGCTGCGCGTGCGGATCAACGCCTTCGCGGGCCGCTATTCGGTCTGACTTCCCGCGCTGTGTTCCGATCTTTGCTCTCGTCGGGGCAATGCTGCGCTGCGTAACCTGAATTCGGGTATGTAGAAGTGCCGGGCGGGTTAAAAACCCGCCCCTACAAAACCCGGGGAGACGGTTTGTCTCCCCTCTCCAATCCGATTGGAGAAGGGCCGGGGGTGAGGTTTCTACGGTAACCGGATTAACCTGCTAAACCGCATTCCTCGCCCGTTTTTTCTTCCCGTCCCCGCTTTTTTCTTTGCTCTTGTTCTTGCTCTGAACTAAAAACAATAACTTGCAACTTATCACTACAACGGGCATAAATCCGTCGGCGTATACGTCCGGTTATTCGTGCCGTAGCGGTTCATCACGCTGAGCGTATTCGCTGCTCCCGCGCTGATCGCCTGTGCGCACGCCGCGTGCGCATCGCCCGTCGCACGGAAATTGTCCATGAACGCCGCGCCCATCTGCGCGAAGCCGTTCCCCGTGCCGCCCGGTGGATTTTCCGCTTGCAGCGTGTTGAACCAGTCCTCGGCGCGCGCGTTGCCCAACGACGCGTACAGGATCACGATGCGGAAGGCCGCGTACGCGCGCAGCGCCTCGTACTCGCCGGACACGTTCCACGTCAGCAGGTCGTCGTTTTCGCGCACATCGTCGTAGGCATAGATCGCGTCGCGCGTGCTGCCCGCGCGGGCCAGATCGTCGGCGGCGTAGATCGCGTGGATGCGGTACAACCCGCCCTGATCGTCGCGCCGCGCCAGCACATATTCCGTCCCGTCCCAGTCCCAGGTGTCGAGCACGGCGTGCGGCGGGCCGCTTTGTGTCGTGCCGGGCGGGTTGATCTGCGCGGTGAGTTCCAGCACGCCGTCGCCCTCCACGTCCGCGATCCCGATCCGCCCGTTGATGGCGATGATCTGCCCGTTGTTCAACTCCTGAAACGTGCCCAGCAGCGCGTTCCAGGTGAGGATCTTGGCTTCTTTGTAGCAGCTTGCGCCGTTGCACGTTTCCGTCTGGTAAACCAGCTCGTTGCGCACGTCGGTGTTCATATCGCCCACGCGCAGCATTTGCGGCAGCGCGACGCTGGCGTTATAGGCCGTCGAATACAGCAGCCGGTAGCCGCCCGAATCGCACCCGTAGACGAACATCTGGCCCGCGTTGAGCAGCGCCTCGGGGTTGTACGCGGCGGGATTGTACGCCGTGACGATCACTTCGAGCGTGCCGTCGCCGGTCAGGTCTGTGTCCGCCTGCACTATGCCGCCCCGGTCGGTGATCGCGCCCCAGTTGCGCAGCGTCGCTTCGAGCACGGTGGGCGATCCGCCTGCCGACAGGAACCGCGCGATCAGCGCGCTCGTGTCGTTGAAGTTGGCGGGGCGCTGCGGCGGGGTAGGGACGCCGGGCGCGGGGCACTCGCTGGGCTGGTAGTTCGGCCCGGCGGCGGGCGC
>NZ_DAISHJ010000149.1:0-11136 GCF_036822615.1 Aggregatilinea sp.
TGGGCCGTGAGGGCAGCGTAGGCGGATCGCGGCGTTCCGCCGGGGCGGGCGGTTCTGCGTCCGCCTCGGATGCGCTGTCCGATTCCGGCTCGCTCTCGACCGTTTCCACGACCTTCGCCACTGCGATCCCCTCCACTGCCGAGAGGTCGCTTTCCGGCGCGGCGTCTTCCGGCGAGAGGGCATCGTCCGGCTGGGCGTCCTCGCTCGATTCTGCCTCGTCCTCAGACGACGTTTCTGTCTCGCTCTTGATCGCGGGCGGCTCGACGTCACCGGGCGTAGGCGATTCGCCGGGAGCGCCCGGGTGGGGCGGCCCGATCACCGGGCGCGCCTGCCCGCCGACCGGCGTCTCCGCCACGATCTTGGGCGGCTCCGGCTCGACCAGCTCGGGGGCGTCGTCCGGCGTGTCAGCGGACGCGCCAGCAGCGGGCGTCTCGTTGGGGTCGTCGTCTGGAAATGGAAAGTCCGTGCGCTCGAAGCTCATCTTACCAGTCCTTTGATTTCACGGATCTGAGTCGATTATACCGGGAAGTGGGCCGATATGGGGGAGCGATGGGGAGGCCCCGGCTGCCTGCACTCTCTGGCCGCGCGTGCGGGCGCGGGCCAATCAAATGTGGGGCGGGTCATGGCGATCCGGTCCCCTGGATGCGCTGTGGGTTTCACCTAAGAATACGCGAAAAGGCGGGGCGAGTTGCAGGTTCATAGACGGTCCGCTGGCGACAATGCCGCGTGCCCGGAGCGATCGCCATGGGCGACCTCACCCCCGGCCCTTTCCAGTCTGGGCTGGAGAGGGGAGACGAGCAGCGCTCAATGGGGGTTTTTTAGGGGCGTATTGCAATACGCCCCTACCGGGCGGGTTAGAAACCCGCCCCTACAAAACCCATTCACCAACCGGATCGTATTTGTCCGTCAATTCTCGCTGATGCGCCTGCTACTGCCCCACGGACGCGTTGCTCAGGGTCACGTTGACCGTGCCTGTGCCCGAAACGCTGCGCACCTCGACCGTATACACGCCCGACGAGGGCAGTTCCACGCCTTCGATCATCGCGTTCAGGCCCGGCCCGTCGTCGTCATCTTCGACCAGCACCGCGCCATCCGGCCCGGTCAGCGTCAGGTACGTGTCCATGTTGGTGCCGCCGTCCGCGACGATCGTCACGACGTCGCCCTGCGCGCCGTTGAAGGTCCACGAGGCCGTGCCCTGATCCTCCAGCGCCGAGTCTACCGTCTGCCCGTACTGCAGCGTGACGTTGTTATCGGCGGCGGTCCACACGATCGGCCACGCCTGCACGCGGATGCCCTGGATATTGCTGTCGAGCACCGGCAGCGACGAGACGTCCACCGCTTCGCCCGCGCGCGTCAGGCTGACACGGTTGCGGTCGAGCCAGCCGATCACGTCCTTGCCATAGCCGAACAGGAACTGGCTGTCCTGCGAGCGCGCGAAGATCACGAACTGATCGCCTTCGGTGAAGGTGTCGAGCTGCGTCGAGGTGTACGACGGCAGCGTCAGCATTTCCGCCTGTCCCGGCGGGACCGTGCCGATGATGGCCGATCCGCCTTCGCTGAACGTCGCGTCTGAGGGGATGTTCAGCGGCAGGTATACGAAGTCGTCAAAGGCGACGGTTGGCGTGCCGTTCGCGTCGGTGTAGCTGTACGCGCCCAGCCGCAGGTCGCCCGTCATGTGCGCGTCGTCCACGACGTCCGCGATCACTTCGCCGTTGAGGTACAGCTCGATGTAGTCGCCCAGCACCAGCACGCCAAGCACGTTCTGCGGGTTGTCGCCCGTGTTGGCGATGGTGTTGGTGGTGTACGGGACCAGCTCGACCCACTCGCCGTCCACGGCCTTAAAGAACGAGTAGCGGCCATTGTGATCGAGCGAGTAGAAGTAGAAGTCTGCGTCGGTGCGGGTGCGGAACACCAGTCCGTACTCGTAGCGATCCGGCACCTCGACCACGCGCATCGTCGCCTGGAGGTAGAAGCCCGGCCCGACGCCCGCCAACGTATCGGGGAACGTCCAGCCCAGATAGTCCAGCTCGGGGATGGTCAGCGTCAGGGCGCCGTCTTCGATCGTGCCGTAGCGCCATTCGTTCTGGTTGTCATCGAAGCGATCCAGCACCGGCGATCCGAGCACCAGCGGGATGTCGGTCAGCACTTCGCCGGGCTGCGGCGTCGCCGTGACGCCCACGCCCGTGACCATCGGCTGCCCGTCGATCTGGATGCTTTCCAGCATCGGGTTCAGCACCTGATCCGCGAAGGACTTATCGTACTGGCCGGTGGGGGCCAGCGCGACGATGTACAGCCAGTCGTCGTCCGCGATCTGCACCAGCCATACCCAGGCGTGCAGACTCGATTCGCGCACGTCGATCTTGTACGCGGGATAGACGAAGCTGCTCACTTCTTCGTGAAGCTGCCCGAAGTCCGTCCCGTAGGGGTGCTCCACCGCGTAAACCGGGTCGCTCGCGTCGGTGATCATGCCGTCCGCGACGAGCTGATCCGGCGTGCCGCGCGCGATGACGATCGACGGGTACAGGTCGTACAGCGGATCGTCCACCGGCACGGCATACAGCGAGTACACGCGGCCAAAGAAGGTCGGCTCGGCCCAGGTGGTCGGGTAGTCGAGCGAGATGTCGATATTTTCCAGGTCGAACGGCTCGAAGCTGCTCGGAACGAACAGCGCCGTGTCGGTCAGCGCCGGATCGAGCGTTGGCGTTGGCCCGTTGACCGGGGTTTCGGTCGTCGGTTCGGGCGTATTCGTGGCCGTGGGTTCCGGCGTATCGGTGTCGGTCGGCTCGGACGTCGGCGTATTGGACGGTTCCGGCGTCGCGGTCGGCCACTCGATTTCCTGAATGTTCGTGTTGCCGGAGATGCGGACCGATTCGGCGGAGACCCAGCCGAGCCGCGCGCCAAAGACGATCTGGTACCAGCCGCCGTCGGTGCTGACGCCGTTGACCAGCGCCTCGTCATCGCGCGAGAGCGTGCCGATCGACTCGAAGTCGAAGCCCGGCCCGCTGCGCACGGTGACCCGCTCGCTGAGCACGGTCGCCGTGGTGGTGCGCGGCGTGCTGGTCGGCGCGGGGGTGTTCGTCGCGCTTGGTTCGGGCGTGTTCGTCGCCGTTGGCTCCGGCGTGTTGGTGGCCGTCGGCGCGGGGGTATCGGTCGCCGTGGGTTCCGGCGTGTTGGTCGCCGTCGGGGTCGGATCGGGTTCTTCGCCGCCACCCAACAGCAAATATCCGCCGCCGCCGATCACCCCGATCAGGATGATCGCAATCACCGCGATCAACACCGGGCTGAGGCCGCGTTTCTGCGCGGCGGCCATGGTGGCGGGCGCGGGGGTGGGCGGTGGCGTGGAGGGTGCGGGAATGGCTGCGCCGCGCGGCGGCGTGATCGGCGGTGGTCCGCCTGCCTGCGGGATCATCGTCGGCTGGTCGTCGCCGGGGGCGCTGTTCGCGTTGTGCGGCGCGGTAAAGCCGCCCTCGCCCACGATGGTGGCGTCCATTGCGTCCGGCGCGGGCACGTTTTGCGCGGCGGTCGGCAGGCCGTTCACCGCGCGGGTGAAGTCCTCGGCCATTTCGTCCGCGGATTGGTAGCGGTCGTCGGCGTGCTTCGACAGCGCGCGCATGATGACCGCTTCGATGGCTTTGGGCAGATCGGGCTTGATGCTGGTGGGCAGGGGCGGCGGGTCGTTGAAGTGCTTGTACATCAGCGTGAACGGCGTCTCGCCCGAAAACGGCAGACAGCCGCACACCATCTCGTACAGCACCACGCCCAGCGAGTAAATGTCCGTTCGCGCGTCCACCGCTTCGCCGCGCCACTGCTCGGGAGCCATATACGCGGGCGTGCCCAACACGTTGCCGGTGGCCGTCAGCTTACTGGTTCCGGCCAGCATCTTGGCGATGCCGAAGTCGGTCAGGTAGGCGTTGTCGCGCTCGTCGAGCAGGACGTTGTTCGGCTTCAGGTCGCGGTGGATGACGCCCTGCTCGTGCGCGAAGGTCAGCGCACTGGCGATCTGCGTCAACATGCGGCTGGCGAGCTTCAACGTCAGCGGGCCGCCGCGCAGCCGGTCGTCCAGGCTGCCGCCGCGCACCAGGCGCATGACGATGTAGATGCTCTTGCCTTCGCGCCCGAAGTCGATCACGGGCAGAATGTGGGGGTGCTGGAGACGGGCGATCACCTGCGCTTCGTGCTCGAAGCGCGCGACAAACTGCTCGTCGTCGGCCAGCTCGCGCGACATGACCTTGATCGCCACGTCACGGTCCATGGAGGTCTGGCGGGCGAGGTAGACCATCGCCATACCACCCCGGCCCAGCACGGATTTGATCTCGTACTGCCCGAGGCGTGCCCCGATCAGATCGTCACTTGCCATAGGACAACTCTAATGGTGAGGAAGCTCATAACACTCACTGAGCGTACTGGATAATCCTTAAAGAAGCAAGTGAAAACCCGTAAAAACTTTGATGAAAATGAGAAAATTCATCGGGCGGTGATTCGTTCACGAGATGCGCCCGCCGCGCTGGACCTGCTGCGCGATGTCGTCCGCCAGCCGCAGCTCGCCGTCGTCCGCGATTTCGCCGTCCCAGTCGTTCCCGACCGGCAGATCGAGCGCCACGTCGCCCGCGTCCAGATCGCCCAAATAGTCGTTGAGCGTGCCCGCGATGTACTGCGCCAGATCGTAATGCACCGTCGCCAGCGTGATCTCGCGCCCGTCGTGGCAGATCGCCTGCACGTTGTAGTAGCTCTGCGAGGTCTGCCGCCTGCGCGACGGGCTGGTTTCCACGCGCACTTCCGCGATGTCGTTCAGGTCCACGGACGAGCGCGTCCAGATCGGCAGCGGCGCGAAGCCCGTGCGAACCGTATCGCCGCCTACGTGGATGTGCAGCCGGTCCACCAGCGCCACCACCACCAGATACATCATCGCCACGGAGAGCAGCGTCAGGATCACGCCCGCGATCCAGTCTTCACTCTGCGGGGTGGTCGTCGTCGCCAGCGCCACGACCGCGGAGAGGACCGGCGTCAAGGCGATCAAGGTGAAGACGCTCAACAACGTGCGGTCGATGGGGCGCATCATGTGCCGCCAGCGGAACGACAGATCCATCTCGCCGTCTTGCTCGCGGACGGTCACGAAATCCGGCTGTTTGACTTTGCGCGGCTTGGCTTTACGCGGTGCGGGGGCGTCGAACGGAAACACGGTGCTGCACTGCGGACAGACCGCCAGCCGTTCGTGAATGTTGATGTTCGCGGCGGGGATGCCCGCGCCGCACGTCGGACAGGTGATGTTCATGGTGACTTCGCTTATTGATGTGGTTTCGCAGCTTGCGTGTTAGCCGCCCATCCCCTGACCGCTTCCCCCACGCAAGCGGAGGGAAGGAGAAGATGAGGTGGGGCTTTTGCGGTACGCTCCGCCTCTACAGCGGCATCTTCATAATGATATCCGTTTCCACGAATCCGAGCTTCTGGTACAGCGCGTGCGCGCCCGTGTTGTGCGCGAACACGTGCAGACCCAGGCTCTCCGCGCCCAACTCGCGTGCCTTGTCCGCGATGGCGTTCAGCGCTTCGCTGGCGTATCCCCGGCGGCGGAACGGCTCGTGCACGATGATGTCGTAAATGAAGGCGCTGGTTTTGTGCGGCTTGCGCGTGATGGCGACCCAGATCAGTCCAACCGGTTCCGCTTCGCCCTCGACGTGCATGGTGTACATGTAGTTGTCGGGCGTACGCGGACCCTCGGGCAGGAGCTCCTTCATCTGCGCATACGCCTTTTCTTCGGCTTCTTCGGCGGTCCAGTTGCCCGCCTGGACGTGCTCGGCGGCGTATTCGGGCGTTGTGACAGCCAGATAGTCCGCGAACTCGGCGTCGGTCATCGGGATGAGCTGCATTGTTTGGGTCCTCAACAGAGTGCAGAGATCAGGCGCAAAGAAGCTAAATCGAAACCGACAGCGCGATGAGAAGCTGCGCGGCGAAATAGGTGCTCAAGACCCAGAACGGCGCGCGCTTGACCGGCCCCCGGAAGCGATTGACCGCCAGCACCGAGTCCGACGCGACGAACAGATAGGCGCCGAACAGCGCCAGCGCACCTGCCGCGTCGCGCGTTTCCAGCCAGCGGTTCGCCGCCTGCCACGCCATGATCAGGATCACGCCGACGTAGGCCAGCACCGGGATCTTCATCGCGCCGAGCGACGGCCACAGCCGCCATAGAATGAGCGCGCCATAGGCCACGAACGGGATCGCGTACCACAGCGACGCGCGCCCCGTGCCTGCCACGGTGAACGCGGCGATGTAAAACAGGTGCGCGGTCAGGAACGCGGCCAGCCCCGGCGTGAAACGTGCCGGGAACATCAGGAATACGTCCCCGGCCAGCGAGGCCGCCAGCCCCAGCAGGATGAACGTCTGGTAACGCGACGTGAAAAATCCTTCGCCGCTCACCAACGCCACGACGATGATCAGGACGGTCGTCAGCGGCTTGAACACATACTCCAGCCGGGCGGATTCCCGGTACTGCGCCAGGATTGTGATCCCGGCGGAGAGAACGACGAGCACGGAGAGTAGGATAAGCACCATAATTACCCTTTAAGCGCTGTGCGGCATCAAGGCAAACCGCCGACGCGGCAGCCTGCCACAATGGATCATAACACTATTCCGGCTGGTCACCCGGCCACGTGCCGCTGTCGATGCGCCACTGCCGGAACCATTCCCAGGTCTTTACCAGCCCCTCGCGCACGGGCGTGTGCGGATTGAAGCCCAACAGCGTGCGGATCTTCGTGTTGTCGCAGAACGTGATCGGCGGATCGCTGGGCGGGGTGGGGACGTCGCGCGTGTTCAGCTTGCGCCCGGCCTGCGCCTCGATCACGTCGATGAACTCGCGCAGGGAGATCGGCGCGCCGCAGCCCAGGTTCATCACCTCATAGCCGAGCGGCTTATCCAGCGCGGCCATCACGCCCGCGACCGTGTCGTCCACATAGGTCCAGTCGCGGTGAATGTCGCCGCCGTTGAAGATCGGGATCTGCGTGCCGTCGAGGACCGCGTTCATCACGCGCAACGGCATCATGTCGGGACGCCCCGCCGGGCCGTAGACGTTGAAGAAGCGCAGCACGGTCACGTTCAGGCCGTGCAGGTGATAAAACGTATGGCCGAGCAGCTCCGCCGCGCGCTTGCTGGCGGGGTACGCGGCCAGCGGACGATCGGCGCTGTCCGTCTCCACGAACGGGAGCTGCTTCGTCTCGCCGTACACCGATGAGGTGGACGCCTGCACGAAAACAGCCGTGCCGTGGCGCTGCGCCGCGTCGAGCAGGTTCAGCGTGCCGTTGAGGTTGACCTCGACGTACAGGTGCGGCTGCCGTACGCTCTCGCGCACGCCCGCCATCGCCGCCAGATGTGCCACGCCGCGAATGTCGTGCGCGTCGAACAGCGCGTCCACGGCGGCGCGGTCGCGGATATCCGCCTCGACCATCGTGAAGTTGGGATATGCCGACAGCCGCCGCGCGTTGGCGCGCTTGATGGCCGGATCGTAGTAGTCGTTGAAGTTGTCGATCGCGACGACCGTGTCGCCGCGCGCTAACAGAGCGTCCGCGAGGTGGCTCCCGATGAAGCCCGCGCCGCCCGTCACCAGAATCGCCATACCCGTCACTACCTTTCTGCCGCCGCGACCCCGTCGCCGCCCGCAGGATGATAAAAGAGGCTCGATCTCACTGTTCAGTTTTACGCAGCGCCGCGCGACCGGTTGTGCTCGCGCGGGCGGTTGGTGCGGTTTGATGCGTGAAATCCGGTCGTTACCGCGACCTCACCCCCGGCCCCTCTCCAATCAAGTTGGAGAGGGGAGACATGCAGCGCCCAAAGGGGGTTTGTAGGGGGCGGGTTTCTAACCCGCCCTGGTGATGGCCGGATTCAAACGTAAAAGAGCATTGTGTTCCCGACGCCAAACGTCGCGCAAGAGCCGGGCGGAGCAAGCCCCGCCCCTGCGAAGGGCTGGTTTCCCCGTGGGGGGCAGTTCATGAATTGCCCCTGTACCAAGCGCCGCTAGGTCGGTTGGCCCTGGATCTCGAAGCGCCCGTTGTCCACGGTCAGCGTGGCCGCGTTCAGGAAGTAGCGCCCGTTCAGGTTCTCGAAGGGCCGGTTGACTGCCGCCTTCAATTGATCCGCCACCGCGCCGAGCACGAAGTCCGGCAGGTCCAGCCCGCCGACGTTCGCGTTCTCGATGTCCATCGCCAGCTTGCCGCTGCTGTCCACACGGGGCCGCAGCTCGACCAGCAGCGGGATCTTCACGCCGCTCTGCGTGAATTTGCCGTAGAAGCGCATCAGCCCGCCGTTGAACCCCACCTGCACGTCCTCGAAGGGGAAGCGGCGATCCTGGCTGTCGGCAAAGTCCTGGCCCTTGAGCGAGAGCCACGACGAGAACTGTTCCTGCGTGAATGCCGTCCAGAACCAGCCTTCGGTCGCGGCCATCGTGGCCGCACGGGCGACTTCCGCATCGAATGCCTGCGCGTCCGCCTGACTGGCTTTGAAGTTGTCGCGGATGGGCGGATCGGGCGCGTTGATCGTCGTGTAGGCGACCGCGCCAGCGACCAGCCCACAGCACAACAGCGGAATGACAATGAGGGCCAGGCAGCACCCTCCACAGCCTTCAAACATGCGTTGCTCTCCCGGTTTGCAGAATCCGACGTTCGAGCGATGTGCACGGCTGCGTATTGTACCCTGATGTGCCCGTTTTGGTGAGTGCGGACGGGAGCGTTAGTTGAGTGTGCCGCGCATGGAGAAGGTGCCGTTATCCGCGACGAGCGCGTTCGGGTCGAGCGTGTAGTCGCTGCGCATGTCCTGGATCGGCTGGGTGAGCAGGCGATCGACCTGTGCCAGCAGGCTGTCGAGGATAAACTGGGGCACGGGCAGCCCGCCCAGGTGCGCCTCATCGATGGTAAAGTCCAGGTGGCCGACCGGATCGACGTACGGCGTGACGAGCACTTGCAGCGGCAGATCCAGCCCGGCGGTGGTCAGCGTGCCGTAAAAATCGAACTGCCCGTCGTCCACGCCGATCTGAATGTCCTCGAACGGGAAGCTGTAGCCGTGCGAAAGCGCGTAGGTTTGGCCGTCCAGCGCCATCCACGACGACAACTGCGTTTCGGTGAACGTGACGCTGAAGGTATCGGTGTCGCGCGCCTGCTGCGCCGCCGTCGAGATCACCTGTTCGAAGGTCTGCGCTTCCGCCACTTCCGGCACGAATTCCTCGGTGACGGGCGGCTCCGGTTCCTCGGCGGTGACCATGTACGCCACGCCGAGCGTGCCCGCGCAACACAGCACGAGCACCACGGTGAAGCAGGTCATCAGGGCCAGCGGCAGTGAACGGCGACGCCGCCGGCGGGGTTGTGCATAAGAAGGATAGGCGTTCATAACCATCCATCGCGTTATTTCGACACTACCGCGATCCTACCAACACCGCGCCGATCCGTCACACACGGATGCCCTGCGCTCGCCCTATAGATGAGGGGAAAAGCAGAAGCAAAGGCAAAAGTGACCTCACCCCCGGCCCGTCTCCAATCCAGGTTGGAGAGGGGAGACAGGCAGGGCAAGGCGGGGTGTGTCGGGGCGGGGCGGCGAGCCTTGTCCGGTGTGAGAAAAGCCGGGCGGAGCAAGCCCCGCCCCTACGAAAAGCATGATGCGCTTCAAGTGGTGCAGATGGGGCGTATTGCGATACGGGCCGATAAGCGCCGTTGGGTGGGATGGGCAAAATCCCGGTCCGTAGGGAAGGCTCGTGCTGTTATCCGTTTACGTCAAAATCAGCGTGAACGGGATCAGCACGAACGCCGCGAGATAGACCCGCAGTGCCCAGCGATCGGCCATCAGCAGGTCGGTGAAACGCAGCAGCGCGCGCTCGTAGGCGCGGAAGGCGACCAGGATGTACGTCATCGAGATCAGCGTGATGGTCAGGATGGCGACCGTCACCAGCGCGATGGTCTTGGCGTCTTGCAAGATCACCGCCGCAACGAAGGTGTCCGCAAAGGTCGAGATGCCCGCGCCCATGATGTACGGCACGACCTGCTCGCGGTTGACGATCTGTTTGGCGGTCAGCGGGACCAGCAGCCCCAGTGACACGGACACGGACAGCGTCAGGAACGTGATGCCGAAGCCCAGTGCGAACATCAGCAGCGGGTTGGACAGAAACCCGTTTTCGCTGCTGAAGCGCGTGTTTTCGAGCGTGACTTCGGGCAGGGCGCGGTCGAACAGGCGGAAGCAGAACAGCATGATCAGCACGCCCAGCGGGAACAGCGCCACGTCGGGCAGCAGCCGCGTCAGCAGGTCCAGTAGCGGATCGAGCGCCCGGTCCATCAGCGACGTGACGCCCTCCATCTGCTCGACGGGCAGCCGCTCGAACATACCCAGGCGCAGCAGCACCGATCCGATCAGCAGGGCGGGGAAGTGCACCGACTGCGCCACCAGCGCCGCCAGCAGCCCCACGCCGATCCCGTCGCGGCTGCGCTCGCCGCGCAGCGAGTACATGTAGCCAACCAGCAGCACCATGAACGCCGCCCCAATGCGCGAGCCGTTGATCATGCCGAAGGCCGCAAAGCGCGAGATCGCGCGCCCGTCGTACAGCGTCACAGCGATGGCCGCGACGGGCGATCCGCTGAGAATGGCCGAAGCTGTGATCCAGCCGAAGCCCAGCCCGTCCCACAGGCTGTGCACCTGCAAGTGCTCGTGGATCAACGGTTCCAGCGGTCGCGCGCCGGTCTTCATGATTTGCAGCGCGACGACGAACAGACTCAGGCTGAACAGCGAAAGGGCGAGCTTGCGCGCGTGGGTGCGCATGTGAATGGGCAGCGCGGTGAGAGTCTTCAAGCCCTGTGCCGTCTCCATGCTCGGTGGACGATGGGTACAGACGTGGTACAGATGCTTGGCGTGGCTCTGTGCTCCGGTCCACCATTTGGCAGCCGGACCCGTATAATCAATGAGATTATGCGCAGCGTGAGTGCTGTCGCCAAATACGGGGTATGCTTTCTGGCCGGTTGAAGACCGTAGGATAAGATCGCCGTGGCCCAACTTCCACTGTCTAAACGCCTGTCTGCTCTCCGCCCGACTCATGGCCCGCTGGCGGGCGTCGCGGGCTGGATCGCCGCGCACCGCGCGCTGATCGGCGGCCTGCTGGCGCTCGCGGCCTGCGTG
>NZ_DAISHJ010000150.1:0-10919 GCF_036822615.1 Aggregatilinea sp.
CGGATTGGCTGCTGACGGCACGCAGCCGGGCGGATCTGGTGGATGCGGTGCGGATCGCGCAGGCGGCGGATCTGCCGTGGCTGGTGCTTGGCGGCGGGGCGAACGTGCTGGCTGCCGACGCGGGCGTGCGCGGGCTGGTGATCGTCAACCATGCGAAGGACTTTACGATCGACGACGATGGCCGTGTGCTTTCCGACAGCGGCATGAGCCTCAGCACCTTGGGGCGGCGCTGCATGAGCCGGGGATTGGCCGGGCTGGAATGGGCGGTCAACGTGCCGGGTACGGTCGGCGGGGCGGTGGTCAACAACGCGGGCGCGCACGGCGGCGATATGGCTGAGATCGTGCGGACGGTCGAGGTGCTCGACGCGGCGGATCTGAGCGTGGCGACGTGGGACGTGGCGCGGATGGACTACGCCTACCGTCACTCGGCGCTGAAGGGCACGCGGGGCCGCTATGTGGTGCTGGGCGCGGCGCTGACATTGGAGCCGGGACACGATCCGGCGGCGCTCAATGCTCGCGCAGACGGATTCGTGGCGCACCGCAAACAGACCCAGCCGCCGGGCGCGAGCCTGGGCAGCATCTTCAAAAATCCGCCGGGTGACTATGCCGGGCGGCTGATCGAGGCGGCGGGGCTGAAGGGCTACGCCATCGGCGGCGTGCAGATTTCGCCCGTGCACGCCAACTTCTTCGTGCACACCGGGCACGGCACGGCGAGCGACTACCGCGCGCTGATCGAGCACGCGCGGGCCGTGGTTCTGGCGCAGTTCGGCGTGACGCTGGAGACGGAGATCGAGTGCCTTGGCGACTGGTGACGCCCGGGCCGGATCGCGGCGAACCCCAACATCTACGGATGCCGCATATCCCCACCCCCCATACAGCGTACCTCCGGCCCTGCGCGCTTGCGCGGTTGGGGCCTGTTGGATTATAGTGGGATTAAGGTGTGGGAAAAGCGCCTGTCGTAGTTTACAATCTGACCTGTTCAAGGGAGCGAACGAACAGGTCACCGTGTCGTCCGGTGATTGGGCTTGACTGGCTATGTGATGCAGACATCGTTGAAAACGAGACTACGACGCTCGCGGCAAGGCTCATCAAGCCGATCCCATGTTCGCCGGGTTGGTGACTCAAAATCGCTCCGCTTTTCCCGAGCTGAACCTCAGCGAATGCTCCCCCGGTCCCAGGCTAAGCCCATGGGGTCGGCCAGTGTTACCGAGCGCCGGGTGGCGCGCCGCGTTCGTAAACAGCAGCGTGCCGAGGCGCAGCGGCCAGCCGTGACACATCGCCGCCGGACCCTGTTCCTGGTCCGGCTGTTAAGTTGGCGTACCGTGTCCGGCATGATCGTGTTGGGGCTGTCGATCGTCCTGTACTTGTTTTTGACGGCGGACGCGTTCTTTGTGAACTCGGTCGCCATCGGCGGGGAAAAATACCTCTCACGCGAGGAGATCTTCCGCGACAGCGACATCGCCCAGCGGCACATTTTCTGGATCAACGCCGATAACGTGGAATCCCGGTTGGAGGAGATTCCCAACATCGCGGATGCGCAGGTGGTCGTGGGGTGGCCGCCGAACATGGTCCAGATCCTCGTCACCGAGCGCGAGCCGGTCCTGACGTGGGAACAGGGTGTGCGCGTGTGGGTGGACGTGAACGGCATCGTGATGAAACAGCGCGAGGACCGTTCCGATCTGCTGCGGATCGTAGCGGAAGAAACCGCCGATCCGATCGGCGTGGGATCGCACATTCCGCAGACGGTCGTAGATGGTGCGCTGCTGCTGCGCAGACGCTACCCGAACATCAACGTGCTGCTGTACGACCCGGTCAAGGGGCTGGGTTACCGGCACGGCGGCGGCTGGACGATCTGGTTTGGCGACGGCACGGATATTGATACCAAGCTGTTGGTGTATGCGCAGATTGAAGAGCAGGTGATCAAGGCACAGGGATTGCAGCCGGGTGAGGTGGATGTAAGTTCGCCGGACCGGCCTTATCTCAATGTGTTGTGGCGGGAAAACGAGTAGACGGGGTCATGGGCGAACTTGTCGTAGGAATTGACGTTGGTACCACCAAGGTATGTACCATTGTGGGGGAAGTTCGTGAAGCCGATATTCACGTGCTGGGTGTGGGCATCGAGCCTGCGCACGGCATGCGTAAGGGCGTGGTCGTTGACGTCAACGCGCTGAGCGCCGCCGTCTCGTCGTCTGTGCACAAGGCCGAACGTACCAGCGGGTACGAGATTGGCCGGGCGTTCGTGTCGCTGGCGGGTAGCCACGTCGAGTCGATCAACAGCACGGGCGTGGTGGGCGTTTCCGGCAATCGCGGCGTGCAGTACAACGACCTGGCGCGCGCGATGGACGCGGCGCGAGCGGTTTCACTGCCCCATGGGCGCGAGGTGCTGCACGTCATCCCGCGTAACTACACGCTCGACGAGCAGACCGGGCTGCGCAGCCCGATTGGCATGCTCGGCTTCCGGCTGGAAGTCGAGGCGCACATCATCACGGCAGCGACGGCCAGCATTCAGAACCTCGAAAAGTGTATCGAGGCGGCGGGCGTGTACGTGGACCGCTTTATCCTGAATCCGCTGGCGGCGGGCGACGCGATTTTGACCGAAAACGAGCGCGAAGCCGGGGTGATGGTGGTGGACATTGGCGGCGGCACGACCGATATCGCCATGTTCGTGGACGGCGCGGTATGGCACACGGCGGTGATCGCTGTGGGCGGGCAGCACATTACCAACGACATCGCGCACGGTCTGCACCTGCCGTTCGAGCTGGCCGAAGCGGTCAAGTTGGAGCACGGCCACGCCGATTCGAAAGCAATTAGCCCTCTGGAGGCGTTCCCGGTCCAGCCATTTGGCGAGGAACTGCCCAGTAAAGTCCAGCGGTCCGACCTCGTGCACATCATCAACGCACGCGTGGCGGAGATCTTCGAGTTGATCATGAAGGAAGCCAAGCGCAGCGGCTACGACTCGCTGCTGCGGGCGGGAATCGTGCTAACGGGCGGCAGCAGCTTGCTGCCGGGGATGCGGCAGGTGGCGGCGGAAACGCTGAACGTGCCGGTGCGCATCGCGCAGCCGGAAAACATCACCGGGATGGCCGAAACGCTCAAGAGTCCCGCCTACAGTACCAGCGTAGGATTGCTAAAACTAGGCCTGATCATGGATCTTGAAGATGAACGCCGCCGCGACCAACATAAAAACGGATCGCACGAGCCGCGCGTGGACATTGGCAGCATTTTGAAGCGCGCGCTGGGTCGCCTGCTGCCGGGCGACGAGGACGAAGGCTAGGCTTTCGGGTTCTGTTACGTGGGGGGTGAACCAAGTCTTTAACGCCCCGTGTTTCAAACCCTTAGCAGCGTTGAACATAGAACGATTTTCTTTCATTTAAAAATGCCGTACAATATCGGCATTACCACGGATGCTAAGGTACAGCCGCCGGTTTGTGTGTGGCCACCATACTGACGGCGGCAAAGGACATCGAGGGTTTCGTTAGGAGGGAAGGCAAATGGCCGATACACTGCCGGTAGGTGGCGATAATTTTGCCAATATTAAAGTGATCGGGATCGGCGGCGGGGGCAATAATGCCGTCAACCGCATGATTGAAGAAGGTCTGGGGGGCGTCGAATTTATCGGTATCAATACGGACGCCCAGGCGCTGCTGTTGAGCAAGGCCAAAACGCGCGTGCGCATCGGCGACAAGCTGACGCGCGGTCTGGGCGCGGGCGGCAATCCCGAAATCGGGCGCAAGGCCGCCGAGGAAAGCTCGGACGAGCTGTACGAAGTGCTTCGCGGCGCCGACATGGTCTTTATTACGTGCGGAATGGGTGGTGGAACCGGGACCGGCGGCGCGCCTGTGGTGGCCCAGGTCGCTAAGGAACTCGGTGCGCTAACGATCGGCGTCGTGACCCGCCCGTTCACCTTTGAGGGAGCCCGCCGCATCCAGTCGGCGGAAGCGGGGATCGAGGCGCTCAAGAGCCAGGTCGATACCCTGATCGTGATCCCCAACGACCGCCTGCTGCAAATTGTGGATAAGCGCGCCAGCCTGCAAGACGCGTTCGGCATGGCCGACGACGTGCTGCGCCAGGGTATTCAGGGCATCTCCGAGCTGATTACCGTGCCCGGCCTGATCAACCTCGACTTCGCGGACGTCCGCACGATCATGTCCGAGGGCGGCGCGGCGCTGATGGCCGTGGGCCGTGCCAGTGGCGAGGATCGCGCCCGGACGGCGGCGGAAGCGGCGATCAGCAGCAGCCTGCTCGACGTGACCATCGACGGCGCGCGCGGCATCCTGTTCAACATCACCGGCGGCCCCGACCTCAGCCTGTTTGAGGTCAACGAGGCGGCGGCGATCATCAAGGAGACGGCGCACCCCGACGTCAACCTGATCTTCGGCGCGGTGATCGACGACAATATGGGCGACGAAGTGCGCCTGACCGTGATTGCGACCGGCTTCGACCATACGCGCGTGGCAGCCGCCCGCCGTCCGGTCGATGCGCGGGGCCGCGCGGGGACCGGCACGAATCAGCGCCCGGCGCAGCGCCCTGCTGCCCCGATCGAGCCTGCCCGTCCCGCGCCGCCTGAGGTGATGGACGAAGAGACGGACGCGCCGGCTCAACAGCCGCCCGTTACGCGCAAGCCTGACGAGGAATTCACGTCGCGCGTGTACGACACGAACGACCTGGATATCCCGGCGTTTTTGCGCCGCCGCTAGCAGCATTTTAGCGCCCGTTCCGGGCAGCGCCGCCGTGTAAGGCGCTGCACTGGGGCGAGGTGCGCGCGGTTGACAATCTCCTAACAACCCTGCTGTCGCCCAGCTCGGGAGAGGTGGCCTGTTCTATCCGAGTTGGGCGGCACTGCGTTTGCCGCCCGGACGATTTTTCAAACGAATCTGAAACATAAATAGGACCCGGGTACTATATACTAGAGTAAAGGCTCATGTTACAGTTTGGACCCCTGTTACCGCCATATGTGGGATGGTCTGTGTGGGATAACCACCATATGTGGGGGTTAAGTGGGATAAAGACGGGGGCGGGGACAAAAGCGACCTCTATTTGCTGACCCCCAAAACGAACTAACACGAGTACTGCTAAATCAAGAAAAGAGTTTGCAATGAAATGCCCGTACTGTGATGCGGAAAATAATTCATTTGTCGTGGATACCTCACGTGGCACGGCAGAAGGGATTCGCCGCCGACGGGAGTGTAAGGCCTGCGGGCGACGGTTCAGCACCTTCGAGCGCGTCATTCGTTCCACGCCCCTGCTGATCAAAGCCAACGGCGATCGGGAGGCGTTCGACCGCGAAAAGCTGATCCGTGGCATTCAGATTTCCTGCGCCAAGCGACCCATTCAAGCCGCCGGGATCAGCAACCTCGCGGACCGCATCGAGGCGCATTTGCAGAACATGGGCCGGGACGAAGTTCCGAGCCGGGTGGTAGGCGATATGGTCATCGAAGGTCTGAAAGACCTGGACCCTATCGCGTACATTCGTTATGCCATTGTTTATCTTGGGCTGGATAACCTCGCCAGCGTACGGGATATGCTGGATACCCTTCTGGGGGACCAGAGCGTCAAGGCAGGGAACGGAAGCGCAGCGCTGATGTCAACGGGACCGGCGGATGATGCTGCCGCTGTGTCTACGGCGAAGGATGCCGAGCGTGCTGCCGTACCCTCGCCGGGTGGGAGCGATCCGGAGGTTTCAACTTCCAAGCCGGATCGCGGTACTGAACCAGCTTAACGCAAGCAGTTTAGTTGTCACAATTTGATCGTCGTTTTGACGCCGATCAGGTCCTACGCGCTTTCTCTTGTGCAGGACCTCAATTGTGTGTTTGCTCCGGTGCGGAAAAAGCGCACACGTGTTCTGAATGTATCAGAAGCTGAGTGAGGAAAAGGAGAGGGGAATGGCCAGGGCGGGAAAAGCATCCAAAACCATGGATCCGCGGACGAACGGCTTTCAAAAAGTGCCGCTGCCACCCGACCTCCAGCGCGAAATCCCGCTTTTAGACAACGCGCGTACGGTGCTGCGCAAACGCTATTTGCGGCGCGGCCCGGATGGTCAGCCGGTGGAAACCGAACAGGAAATGTTTTGGCGTGTGGCCTACCACGTCGCAAAGGCTGAAGCAGCGTACGGCAAGAACATCGAAGCCGCGGCCCGGCGCTATTATGATTTGTTGACGGGCTTGAACTTTTTCCCCAACAGCCCCACGTTTACCGGTGCTGGCACGCCGCTCGGCCAGCTCGCCGCGTGTTTCGTGCTGCCGATTGACGACGATATGGGCCGCACGGGGTCGGGGATTTTTGAAACGCTGCGAGACGCCGCATTGATTCAACAGACGGGCGGCGGTAATGGATTTGCGTTCAGCCGCCTGCGTCCCAAGGGAGCCGTGGTGCGCTCCTCGAACGGCAAAGCGACGGGGCCGGTCGGCTTTTTGCGCGTCTACGATCAGGCGTTCGGGGAGATCGCGCAGGGAGGGTCACGGCGCGGCGCGAATATGGCCGTATTAAAGGTCGATCACCCCGATATCCGCGAATTTATCACCTGCAAGACCGACGAAAACCAGATCACGAACTTTAACATTTCCGTGGGCATCACCGACGAGTTCATGCGCGCGGTGGAGCAGGACAGCGATTTCAACCTGATCAACCCCCGTGACGGGGAGGTGTGGGAAACGGTCCGCGCGCGCGAGCTGTTCGATATGATCGTGAAGCAGGCGCATTACAACGGCGAGCCGGGCGTTCTGTTTCTGGATGCGGCGAACCGGGATAATCCAGTAAGTAATCTATACACACTTGAGTCAACCAATCCTTGCGGAGAGCAGTTTTTGGGTCCATATGAAAACTGTTGCCTCGGATCGCTCAATCTGGCCCGGCACATGACGGACGAGGGGCAGGTCGATTGGGAGAAGTTGCGCGAGTCGGTCGAGACGGCGACGTGCTTCCTGGATGACGTGGTATCCGCGAACGCTTACGTGCCCGCCGTGCCTGAACTGGAAGAAGCCGCCCACCGCGTGCGCCGCATCGGACTGGGGATCATGGGGCTGGCGGACATGATGTACGCGCTCGGTGTGCGCTACGGCTCGGTCGAGGGGCAGGAATTCGCCAGTCAGGTGATGGAGTTCGTGCGCTTCCACGCCATGCGCACCAGCATCGATCTGTCACGGCAGTACGGGTCGTTCCTGGCGATCGAGGGCAGCATCTACGATCCGAACGATCTCAAGTGGCAGCCGCCGGCGCCGCTCGTGCCGTACGCGCACGACTGGGGACGCCCCGCGCTGGATTGGGCCGAGATCGTCGAGGGCATCCAGCGGTACGGCATTCGCAACGGTGCGCAGACGACCGTCGCGCCGACCGGCACAATCTCGACGGTGGCGGGCTGCGAGGGCTACGGCTGCGAGCCGGTGTTCGCGCTGGCCTACATGCGCTACGTCAACGACCAGGGCCAGCGCCTGACGCTGCAATATACCAGTCCCCTTTTCGAGCGCGCGCTGCGCGAGGCGGGGCTGGATGACGACATGATCCAGCACATCGTGGAGCAGGTCAACGAAACCGGGACCTGCCAGCATATCGAGGATGTGCCGGAGCATCTGCGCCGCGTGTTCGTGGTCAGTGGGGACGTGAGTGCTGAGGAACATGTCCGGATGCAGGCGGCGCTGCAAGCCTTTACCGACAACGCGATTTCCAAGACGTGCAATTTCCCCGAAGGCGCAACCGAACAGGACGTGGCGAACGCCTACAAACTCGGCTGGCGGCTGGGCTGCAAGGGCCTGACGGTCTATGTGACGGGCAGCCGCGAAACGGTCGTGCTTGAAACGGCGGAGACGGCCAAGAAGAAGCAGGGCGACGTACCCGCGCCGGTTCCTGTCCCGGTTGAACAGCCGACGCTGTTCGTTGAGACGAAGAAGCCGCGCCCGCGCAGTCTGTCGGGCCGGACGTACCGCGTCGAGACGCCGTTAGGCGGAACATACGTCACCGTGAACGAAAACGGTCACGGCGAGGGGCACCCGTTCGAGGTCTTCCTGCACACCGCCAAGGCCGGGTCGGAAACGGCGGCGGTGTCGGAGGCGCTCGGACGGCTGGTGTCGTACGTGCTGCGGCTGTCGTCCAACGTGTCCTCGCGCGAGCGGCTGAAGGAAGTCGTGCGCCAGTTGAGCGGCATCGGCGGCGGACGCCCGATCGGGTTTGGTCCGGCGCGCGTGGGCAGCCTGCCGGACGGCATCGCGCAGGTGCTTCAGGAATACCTGGACGAGACGAGCGAAGCGGCGGGCGATGGCGACTCGGCGCACGTCATTTCGGACAAGCAGCTTGCGCTGCCGATCAAGCTGGGCGACCTGTGCCCGGAGTGCGGCGCGGCGACGCTGGTCAACGAGGAAGGCTGCCGCAAGTGCTACAGCTGCGGCTTCAGCGAGTGCTAGAGCGTGTTATGCACTTTAGAGCAAATAGGCAATCAAGCGGACGAACTGATGAGCCATGAGCATGGCAAAGGCCAGGAAATGCAAGCCTTTCAGGGTTTCGGGCAAGCGCTCATAGTCACGCGCAAGGCGACGGAAGCGCGCCATCCAGCCGAAAGAACGTTCGACGACCCAGCGACGCGGCAGGAGCACGAAGCCCCGCTTGGCATCAGGCAGCTTGACGACTTCGAGCCGGATGCCGTGGTCGGTGGCGGCCTGAGCGGGCGTCTCGCCGGTGTAGCCCTGGTCCACGAAAGCGACCTCGACGGTTTGGCCGGTGGCGGCTTGAACTGCCTGCGCCAACTGGTCGACGTGAGCGCGGTCCTGTTCATCGGCAGCGGTCACGGACAAGGCCAGCAGATGTCCCAACGTATCGACCGCCATGTGGGTCTTGCTGCCCTTGCGCCGCTTGGCCCCATCGTAGCCCGCGCGCTCGCCACTCTCCGGGCTGGATTGCAGCGTGCGGCTGTCGAAGAGGGCTGCGCTCGGCTGCGCCTTGCGTCCGGCGGCCAGCCGCAACACCTCGCGCAAGTCGTGCACCATTGCCTCAAATACGCCCGCTTTCAGCCAGCGCTGCGTTTGCTGATAGACTGTGTGCCACGGCGGCAGGTCGTTGGGGATCATCCGCCACGAAATCCCGCCGCGCACGATGTAACGCAGCCCGTTGAAGACTTCCCGCAAAGGATACTCTCGTTGCGGCGCGTCTTCCGTCATCAAGGTCAAATAGGGAGCGACAAACGCCCATTCTTCGTCGCTCACATCCGTCGGGTATGGTTTTCGTTCGCTCATACCCCCATTCTACTCATACCCTTCTCAAAAGTGCATAACAGCCTCTAGGCGGCGAGCAGCGGTCAGCAGCGTAAGGCCACCTAACCTTGTGTTCAGTCTGACTAAAGTGAAGCGAACACAGTACTGTGTGTGGGATTTGCAGCGGAACACTTGCGGCGTTGGGTTGTTGAATAGCGGGCGATGCAATCATCGCCCTACGAAAAAGCATAGCGAACGAGTAGACGAGGACCTGCATATGCCGGTCCTCATTTTTTGCGCCTGCCGCGTGGTGGTGGTAAAAGAGCAGCGCGCGGAGATCATCGAGCGGGTAGGTGGTTTTGGCCGGAACATCAAAACGACGTACCGCGCGGATCTGGCGTTGGGGGCGCCGGGCGGCGCGGCTGATTATCCTGATTACGGTTTTGGGCACGCTGATCCTGGGCGTTCTGGCCGGGATCATCGTGATCTACGGTCACCGTGACCACGCGCAGTCTGCCGACCTTATCGTGGTGCTGGGCGGCGGCACGACCGGCACGGCCCGGCGCACGCTGCACGCGGCGGCCCTGTATCAAGACGGCATCGCGCCGTACATCCTCTGCACCGGGGCGACCCTGAGCGGCTCGCACATCACCGAAGCAACCATTTGCGCGCGCACGGCACAGCGGGCGGGCGTGCCCGAAGACGCCATTCTGCGCGAAGAAATCAGCCGCAGCACCGAAGAAAATGCAATACAAACCGCCGCAATCATGCGCAGTTACGCCTGGGACAGCGTCGTGATCGTGAGCGACGACTATCACCTGTGGCGCTCGCACCTGCTGTTCGAGGCGCAGGGCGTTGAGGCGTGGACCAGCCCCGCCCAGGTGACCATCGGGCGGCTGCGCTACAGCGAGGAAGCCTTTTCCGTCACGCGCGAGGTGGCCGCCGTGATCTGGTATGCGGGCAAGACGGTGCTTGATCTTCCATACACGCGCATCGGCCAGTAATCGAGTACACTAGAATCGGCAGCGGAAATGGTCACCTGGGGAAACGTACCGGCATGCCGAAAATTCTGGTGGTCGAAGACGACGGCGATCTGTCCTACCTCTACGGCACGGTGCTCACCCGGCACGGCTACAGCGTGGAATCCGCCAGACGTGGCGCGGACGCTCTCCTGCACCTGACGAACGAACCGTTCGATCTCATCATCCTTGACATTGGTATGCCCGATATGTCCGGCCTGCGCGTGCTTGAGTTCGTGCGCGAAGACGCACGCCTGAAGCAGATTCCGGTCGTGGTGGCGTCTGCCAACGAGCAGAACGAACGCCTCGCGCGGACACGGGGCGCGCAGCACTTTCTTGTGAAGCCGGTCAAACTGCAAAAACTCGTCGCGCTGGTGGAGCACCTTTTGGGGCCGGAACCGGAGCGGCACACGTAAACCGGAAAGCCGTAGGGAAGGCGTCGCATTCCCGTTGCGCCTGAGGCAGAGGTTCGCCCCTACAATGCAAGATAGAGGCCGCTGTCAACCGGGCCGAAGGCGGGCAGAACGAGGATTCCCCCAAAACCCCCTCTACGCGCCTGCCGCTGATTGACTGCGAAAAACGGTCACTGCTTTTTTGTGCATCCGATTCGAACTATTGAAGCTTTTCAAGGGAGACGCTATGAGACGCCGAACGATTCGATGGCTGGCGGGAATAGCTGGCGCGCTGCTGCTCGGCCGGAACCTCGGCGATGCCGTCGGCCTCG